>NZ_QTYG01000002.1:0-112071 GCF_003462045.1 Ruminococcus sp. AM31-15AC
TATTACCTACCTCCAGTTACTTATTTTTATATGATTATATCTGTTTATCAAATGATTTTGATAACTTCTTAACTACAACGCCCATATCTAAATCATGCAGTACATTGTACCTTTTACATATAAATTCTGGTGTTATGATTTTTACTATTTTTGAACTTGGTATATTTGTATAGTACTGGTATCTTGCATAAAGTTCACCAAGCCACTCAGCCATTGTTTTACCGTAGTTCATAGTAGCCTTGTCTACAGAGTTCATACTAAGCTTATCAATCATTATATCTGGTGTCATTGTCATCCAGTATGCAGAACCATTGTCCATATGGTTCCTTGCATCTGATAGCATAAACATATTTGCAAATGAACACAGGTCAAAACCTTGCTCAACTGCAATTGAAAATGCTACCCCTTGGCTTTCTGCCAGTTCGTCAATATATAATTTCTGTTTTTTCATTCATAATGATACCTCACCTAATTAGTGTACTAAAAGTATTAGTCAGGATCACCCCCGCATATGCGGGGAAAAGTGATAGTATTTTTTATTTTCATAGTCCACCCAGGGATCACCCCCGCGTATGCGGGGAAAAGAAGGTCTTATTACAACGCACAGAGAGCCATTGTAGGATCACCCCCGCGTATGCAGGGAAAAGCGATAGCCTTTTCAGCTTTATAAAACCGCTCGGGATCACCCCCGCGTATGCGGGGAAAAGAGTGCCGGGTCCCAACAGCAGCACTGTTATGGCTGCCGCAGGGATATACACTGTTCCGTCAAGATCTGTGGCGGTGACTGCACCGTTTTCACGGCTTACCTTGCAATGTTCAAGATAAATAAACGTCATTCTGTCGCTTATTGTGGGCAGTGCATGGGGATCTGGCTTCTCTATCCCATTTTGTTGTGCCATTATCTTACTCCGACGATCGTCAGCATTCCAAGGCCATAAGCCTTTTCACGGCCGATACCATTAGTAAGTGCAACTTTAAGAAGTTTCTCGTCTGTTACTGTAAGCTCGCCCTCATATGTTACAGAAAGTATTCTCACATGGTTTCTACGCTCGCCCTTTTTAAAATCATACCACTTAAACTCTGTTACCAGCCACATTCCGTCCTCTAGAGAAAAGCCGTTTTTCAAAGCCTGCTTTTTCAGCCATTCTTCCTGCTGTTTATTTCCTATAAGTCCGACAGGGCGACCTCTGTGGGAATTAGTATCTTTCTTATGTATAACAGGGTTTGCTTTCAAACGAAACTGCCATTTACCGCCATTTTTAACTCTGTCAAGTAATGTATCATAACATTTGGTTTGAGGTCTTTCTGCTCCGAATTGATCTGAAACATTTGAAAAATCAAGTTCTTTTTCTGATAATATGAGCAAATACTTCTCTCCGCCAAGCTCGTCTATTCTCCAAAGCTTCCTTGTTCTGCCGTCAGACTCAGCACTTTCGATAGCTCCATGAAATCTGCTTGGGCATACCAATGCCTTCATTGTATTTGTTTTTGTCATATCTAATTTTATTCTTGTTAAATACATACTGCACCTCACAATTCAGAAAAGGCGTCATGCTCTGGGTTGCTATCCACAGCAATAAGTTCTTCACGTTTCATTCGCCAGCCGTGCTTTCTGTGGAGCTGTGAGAATGACAGCGGAATATCCTGCACCATTGCGCCGCCTGATGTGACTTCATAGGAAATGCGCACGCTTTTTCGGTGAGCGTTCTTATAAAGATATGGCTCAGTCTTTAGTGCCGTAAGAATATCCTCGTCCTTAACGCCAAGAACGATAGGCAAAGTTGGCGGACAGGACTTTCGTCCAAGATACAGCGGATAAACAGGCTTTTGCAGTGCAGAAGCTATACTCTCCAGCAATGATTTATCATCACTTTCAAGTGCGACAAGAAACGCTGCGTCTGACAGATAATAACGATATGATACTTCAGGATGTTTTTCTCCTGGTACTTGCACAGTATGAAAATCTTTAAGCAAAACGCCCTCCTTATCGGCACGAACGCCAAAACGGAGCGTTGTAAGCGGCACAAGCTTCTGCGGATCGTCATTACGCTGGATACCAAGAGCCGCCGCTATCATGCCAATAACGCCGCTTTTGGTAGGCTCACGTTCTGTTGAACGCACAATGAATTTTGAACTGCTGCCCCACGCTTGTAATGGGGCAGCAAGTCTTAGCAATAATACTGCCATTGCCTTTACGCCTCTGCTGTCTGCTCACGAAGATATGCTTCCAGACGCTCAAGAAGCTCAGGAAATGTCATCTTTTCGGCAATATCTGCCAACTTGTCACCAACGCAGAAAGCAGCCAATGGCTTAGCAGCAAAATCATCATATACCTTTCCAGCATATTCCACAAGTTTATTCTCAGACTCGGCAACATAGCCATCTTCAGAAGCTCTGACAGGTTTCTCAAAAGCTCCACAAAGGTTAACAGGCTGGTCATTACGAACGGTCACATAAATAGCGTCAGGGAAAGTACGGTTTGCAAAAGTGTTCTCCTTACCTGTAGGCATTGAGCGTACGAACGCTTCAACATACTTCTTGACAACATCAACTGCATCATACAAATTGTCAAGTGCCTTTGAAAGCTCTGTCACATTCACGTTGGCATAGCGATAAAGAGTTGAGGAATTGAACTCTACTGTTCCAAGGTGTCCTGCACCAGCGTTGTCATTGTCCTGAAGGTCATCAACTGCAGTGAAATAATCATACTCGTTCTGTATAGTATGTGTAGAAATAGCATGAGCCACCTGTGCAGCGGCATCATAGTTGAGCGTAGGGTCACTTGCTGCCATTCTTCCGAACAATGCGATATCTACTGACGGATTATCTTTCAGAGCTTTTTTATAAGCATTTTTATCTTCTTCGCCGTCGCACACAAGTTTTGCTATCTCTTTTGCCTGCTTGTTGCTCATAAAGAACAATGCGTCCGTCTTTTCTAAATCATCATCTTTGGTGGATTTAGTACCTATTCCTGCAGCTTTAAGAGCTTCAGCTGCCTTCTTGTTTCTTGACTTTTCGCTCATAGTGCTGTCTATTGCGGCTATCTCATCAGCAACAAGTGCTGCCACTTTAAGGGAGCGAACGCCAAGTTCTTCTGTAGCAAATATTTTTCTGAAGTCGCCTCTCATAGCATGCTTCCAAGCCTGTGATGAAACTCTTGCTCTCCTTGTTCCGCCATAAACGGCTGTCTTAGGGCTACCCGTATCATCACGGTTTACACAGCTTGGCGGTACGGTCTGCAAAACGTGTATGTCAACATAAATACTCATGATAAATCTTCTCCTTTTTCACGATAAAAATCCTCGCCCCATTTAAGCTGGACGTTTTTCCTCTTGTTAGTGTCTTGAAACCAATACAGATCCTCTGCAAGTCTGACGTAATCGAGCTTTACGCTCTTTGCCTTAAAAAGCTGTACAAGACCTCTTATATGATGTGAAAGTTCAGGCATATCTTTGGCCGTGACAACAGGTCCAAATCTGCGCATGATACGTTCTCTGTTTTCATCAGTTTTCTCTTCCATAAGATCAGCGGCTGCACTTCCAAGGGATCTTCCCTCACAATGAACTGTTTCCGAACTTCCCTGCTGATGAAGTGCAAACATAGTCAGCGAAATATATATTGCCCACTCCGATCTGCTTGGCTCTCCTGTTCTGCTGAAAAGTTCAGGCGACATTTTATTTAGAAACACCCCCCATAATTCAGGCATTTCACCCGGCTTTTTGCCTATTCCACGGCGGAGATTTGCTAATGCAGCTCTTCCACCGCTAGTGCCTTTTTGTCTGATAAGCTCCTGCACTCTTTTGTACATTTCTTCTCTTACGAGCTTTACTTCTTCCATATTTTCACCTCGCTTTAAAAACCATTAAATTTCCTTGTATATCTTTGAAACATCACGCAGAAAACTGTTGTAAACCTTTGGGGCAGAATAGATAGTCTTATCTATCTTATGTCCCACCATTGCGGTGTCACCTGCTGCCGCAACAAGCTCACTGCCAAGATCAAGGGTTATCCTCTTCGCGATATCCTGCCACTGTTCAAACTTTTCCTGCTTATCATCATTTTCCGGGTCAAGGGAAGAAAGCCAACTGCGGAAAGGAATATCAAGGCGGTAGTATAGCTGTGACTTGGCGTTTGTTTTTGTGCTTCGATATGTTTTATCAGGAGCTGTCTTACTTCCGCTCGTTCCTCCTGAGACAAGATAAAGATTTCCTGCAAGCCTGCTTATTTTATCCGCAAGTTCTTCACATCTGCTTATCTCAAACTTTATTTCTTCACGATAACCCCTGCCTACTTCTGATAGTATTTGTGCGTTCATTTCTAGGGAATCACCGAAAACGTTCTGAACAAAGAAGTCTTTGTCGCCATACTGCACAGACACTATAGCTGTATTCATGATAGGCAACTTGACTTTTGAAGATATAAACTTAAACCATTTGATTATGCCTGCAACATGGTTATTATCTGCATTATCATACAAAACAGAAAACTCACGCCACATTTGCTTTGCTGAATCGTGCCTTTTAGGATTATAAGGATCACTAGCCTTGCTAGGTGTTCTCCAAACTGTCATAGGCTCGACAAAGGCATTTTCCTTTGCGAAAAAATCGCCGCCGATAAGATAATAGCCGATAACATAATTTTCCTCACGCTTCAACAGCATACGCCTTGATTGCAAAGTATAAAGCTCGGCAAGATTTGTAGGATAAGGTATCTCTCTACGCTCAGATGTAGGCGGAACATCACGTTCCCACAGAGGGTGTTCTTCACTTTCAACGTTATCATTATTGATGAGCACAAGATTTAACATAAGCGTTTCAAAAAGATTTTTACCATTGAGATACACTATTCCCAGTTTTCCGAGCCAACCTGCGCCTGGTGACGGCAGTTTGCCGCCTGCTCTTGCCTTACCCTCTTTGGTAGGCTTTGCTGATGTGTCATCAAAAGAGTTGACGTACAAAAGCCACCTAGCCGCCTGAGCATATGTAAGGTGGCTTTTCTGTTCGCCTGAATATGCAGAAAATATCCTAGTTTTGTTGCCACTTTCTGATATCTCGCCATTAAGCTTTGACGCACCATATTCTGTGCCATAAGTCAGCCCGGCCATTTGCCCAAATGGTCTTTCAGGATGAAAGAGCCAAAAGCGTTCATGCCACTTTTCAAAATACTCTCTCACGGGCTTTTCGGGAATCTTTCTGTTGTTCCATAGGCTTTCCCACCTATCCACCGCATCGTCCTCTTCCTCTAGCTCTGCTTCATTGCCGTCGGCATCTACCCTTGAAAAGACAGTATGCACTATGGCAAGCATAAGACGAAGTATAACTATATCCTGCGTAGGCATTTCGCCTTTCAGAGCCTTATACTTATGCGCATTCAAAAGTGCATCTGTTAGTGACACCTCTTTTATTTGACAATTGTCGTCCATTACTCTTATCCACGGCTCATCAAGCAGATTAAACTCTGTTTCGTTCATTCACATTCCTCCTTCTTAGTAAATTCCAGACCTTTTTCAAAGCTGTAATGAAGGTCATATCCGTTCAGCTCACCTTTAAGGTCCTCATCAAGAAACAATACAAGCTGGTTTTTAAGCCACGGGGAATTTTGCCAACCTGCAATATACTTCATACAGTTGTTTTTAAGTTCTCTTATATTTTTATCTATATTCCATGACTGACAAAACATTGTCGGAAGTCGAAGCTTCTGTTCAGCTATTCGGCGACATTCTTCATCATCAGGGCACTCTGATACCTCTGCACCGCCATATTGGTCAGGCAGAAAATGAATTTTCTCATCAGCACTTAGCTGCATCAACAGCACATCAAATGACGAGATTCCGTCACGCACAGCCGCCTGTGCAAGCTGTTCATCACCAGTTTCAACAGGCTTTGAAAGCAGTCCATGGATACTTTTTCCTTTTGGCTTACTTATCCTAAAGCAGTCAGCCCTGCTCTTGCTTTTCTTTTGCTCATTTATATACTTATCATAACACTCATCACTCGTAGCACTATAAACCTCTTGAACAAGTGATGAGATATCGTCAGGAAGAGTGATGCTGTCGGGCAAAGTGTCAGCCGTTTTATTGATAAGCCAATGGCTGTATATTTTTCTTGACGCTGATTCCATATTTGTATACTCATCTGTAATAACATAGCAGACAGGCGTTTTTGCTGTATCAGGCCGCACTCCACGTTCATGTCTGTGAAGTCTGCCCATTCGCTGCAACAATAAGTCCATAGGACACATATCTGTAATGAGCATATCAAAATCAATATCAAGTGATTGTTCAAGCACCTGCGTTCCAACTACCACAAGACTGCTCCTGCTTTCAGGCGTACTGTTTTTGCCGACAAGGTCAACAAGCTGTTTCTCCTTTTTAGCACGGTCAGGAAGCACGAACTGAGCATGATACAAAAGCACTTTTGCATTATCCTGCAAAAGCTCGGCGAACATCTGGCACGTCTTACGGTATTTACTATAACACCTACACAGCCACCATTCTCTGTTACATTTTTCACAAGCTGCACAACATCATCACTAACGCAGGTCTTGACTGACACAGTTTTGTGCGCTCCGTCATAGCTTAATCTTTGCTGGCGGATATCTTTGCCGTCTGTCCATGTGAGCAGAGGGTAGCCCTGCTCTTTTTCAAATCTATCATCAGACTTTTTTATTCCAAGATAGGCACGGACAAGTGACATTCGTCTTGCTGAGGGCAGCGTTGCCGACAGCAGGATAACAGGGGGTGTTGTAGCTTCCAAGCCATTGCAAAGCCATTTCAAGATACTCGCTCATGTATGCGTCATAAGCATGGACCTCATCGATGACAACGACCTTTTCTGACAATCCAAGGTGAAGGAGCATAACGTGTTTTCGTTTCAATGCAAGCATGAGCATTTGGTCTACTGTCGCCGTCACAAAATCTGCAAGGCACGCTTTTTTGCTGTCACAAAACCAGTTGTGGATAATTAATCCGCTGTCGCTTTCCTCCTGCGGTATGCCCCTTTGTATGTTCTGAAACAGCGAATTGAGTGCTGCGCTTCCGTGGTTGAGCTGAACAGAATGATAAAGTTCTGTAGATTGTTTTTCAGCCCAACTGAGTATTCTTGGGAAAATGCCGTTTGCAGTTGCCTGAGTTGGAAGTCCAAAAAACACGCCGTTTTTGCCGCACTTCGATGCCAATATCTCGCTTGCCGCAAGTGATGTTTCTGTTTTGCCACAGCCCATTGGCGCTTCAAATATGTATATTCCCGGATTTTCCGAATTCTCAACTATTTTAAGGACCTCTGACTGCACCGAACGTGGTTCAAAACCAAAAGTTTCTTTAAAGTCCTCATTAGATATTACCGATCTCTCAGTATTCCACATCTGCGGAAAATCAAGCTTTGCCCAAGCGCGTTCAGCCCTCAGCTTGTCGTCAGGTTTGAGGTCCTCCACTGACAAAAGAGGAAAAAGCTCAGTGTTGCTTGCAAGCCAATCCGCCATTATTAACATACCACTCAAAAGCATTTGCGACGAACGGTCTATATCCGGCAACTCACTAACATCTAAAAAGCCTGCATAATCAAGTGCCATATCAAATATCGTCTGCCAAATATCCTGCAAAACTTCAATATTTTCTTTGTCACGTCCATAATAGTTTTCATAGAAAGCTATATCCTCTTGCGGCCATGACAAATCCTGTACGCTCTCAGCAGGTACACCATGATGAGAGCCAACAACAGTGCTTACACATTCAGGGCAACCCAACAAATTAAGAATCTCCTCACCTGCAAATGCATGAGGAGTTTGTTTGGCTTTTTCTTTATCATAAGAAACGTCAAAATTGATTCCTGACGCTTCAAGTGCAGACTTTCTCTCAGGAAGTTTATCACCTATTTTATATTGAAATACCACTATTGCTTTGCCGATATCGTGAACTGCTGCTAGAAAAATAGCTAACTTTTTGAACTCATTCTCCTCTAATCCGCAAGCCTTTGCAAATGATGGTGACAGAAATTCATCACACAGACAGCTCATGATATCTGCCGTATCCTGCAAATGCTGCAAAAGTGGCAGCCATTCAGACGAATTTTTGCCTGTTTTCGCCATTAGTGAATACAGTATCTGTTCTGTAAAGTTCATTATGTCACTTCCCGCCCGCTAAAATCACCTTATTTCTATATTATAACATATTAGTATATAAATTTCAACAAATTGTCAAAAAATATTGGTATATTTTAATTTTTTTATCTACATTTTCCGACATTAAAAATAGCGGTGCAACTCAAAGCACCGCTATTTTTATTTACGCTATTCCGTTTTGTCATCGGTTTTCTCTGCCGTATCCTCCTGAATTATCGGCATTTCTACTATCGCCTTGAACATATCTCCGTCTATTTCGATATTGAAGATACCACCGCAGGCTTCCGTGAAGCTCTTTGATATGGATAATCCCAAACCGCTTCCGCCGTCTGTTCGTGACTTATCCCCTCGCACAAATCTTTCAAGTATCTCTTCCTCTGTGAAGTTTATCGGCGTTGCCGAAATGTTCTTCTCGGCAAATACTATTCTGTCCGCTTTTTTGTACACATCAAGGAATATCCTTGTGCCGTCCATAGAGTAATTCAAAGCGTTGTCAACAATGTTTTGGAATACTCTGTAAAGCTTGTCACCGTCGCCCATTACCATTGCGCTGTCGGCATTTATGTTTATCTTTACTATCTTGCCACTGTCAGCTATCTTGTCCTCTGCGTCTGCGATGCACTGATTTAACAGCATCACAAAATCAAGCTTAGTTAGGTTTACATCAACGCCGCTTGTGGCTTTTGCTATGCTGAAAACGTCAGACACAATGCCTTTGAGCTTCTGCGCCTTTTTATCAAGTATCTTCACATAACTCGAAGCTTCCTCGTCAAGATCCATTTTCTTCAACAGGTCTATATAACTGATAATAGAAGTCAGCGGCGTTTTCAGGTCATGTGAAACGTTAGTCACAAGCTCTATCTTCAATCGCTCAGACTGTATCTGCTGCTCTACCGACTCTCTAACCTTATCCTGTACTGAGTTGAGCTTTTCATATTCTGCGTAAACAGCCGAAGTTTTTCTTATCTTGCACTCATAAGGCTTTTCCTCGCCAAGGCTGTCTATTTGTTTGCTTAGCTTTGAAAGCTGCGAGAAATCACGAAAAACAGATATAATAAGTATCAATAATACCACAAATACAATTAGCCGAATTTCTGCATCATAATAAATAATGAATTCTCCAATTACCAAAACACCTATCGTTAATGTTCTTATTGAAAGCTTCACTCCAAGTGGCAGCCCATGGAAATACTGATACAGTGATGTTTCCTTGTACTTGTGCCATAGGAATTTGCATGCCCTGCAAATAAGGCTTTCTTTGAATATTCTTCTTGTCTTTATCTTGCCAACAAACTCCATAAGCGAGCCGAAGCCTGCAAAATATGCCAAGGCAAACAACGCTACAGCAAGGATATTTCTGAAAACGGAATTAGCCAAAGCATTGTCAAAAATATTTTTTGTGATGCTCACATAATAATTCCAGCAGGCGCCAAATACAAAAGCAAATGTAATAGCCAATGCCATTAGGATAAGGTAAACTTCCGTTGGCACTTTTTTTAGAAAATTGCCTTGCTTCCAGCGTTCAACGCTCTCAGGCTCTGCATTATATGCACAGATCAGGAGCAGATAGCACACAAGTATAAATTCAATAACGCCAAAAACGATCACAAAAAGCTTGGCACGATACATATCATTCAAAGCCTCGGTGTATTCCTTTTCCATTGCCGTAAGCTTTTCAGCTTTCGGTGCAAAGAATACCGTTATACCTGAATCGTCATTGTCTGTCGCTTTGTAATCAGGCAGGTCATAGAGGTTTTCACATTTTGCCCATGTGTTTCCGTAATCGTCCTCATAATAATATATGCCGTTGTCATAGTCATAGTATTCATTGCCGTCATCAGTGTCATAATCGTCACCAATTTCTTCATCTTCAAGCCTGTCGGAATATTTCAGACCGTTTTTCAAATCAAGACCTTTAATAACATTATATCTTGAGTCTACATTATAGAAAGCTATTGGATCATAATTGCCGTAGTTGTAAAAATATCTGCCGTAGTTATCATAATAACTTCCTCCTACGGGCACAAGATTGTCGGCATAAAACTCTTCTGTCACGTTATCCTGATACTCCGCTGTATTGTAATAGTAGTCAACTATCTGTCCTGATGAAGTTCTGTCGCTCATTACCTCGTTATCACGTCGGAGTATATAGTTTTTGTGCGATGATTTAAAAGCTTTTATCTTATCTGTTTCGCTGTCATAATTTTCTATATCTTTTATATTTGACAGATATCTTGTTTCGCCATTTTGAGTAATCCCCACATAGTAATCAAACTGACTGTCTACAAGCCGTATACCGTCTTCTGTCTTTTTGTATTTATAGCGGTTGTAATCAAGATAATTCAGATAGTCATTGAGCAAGTGTCTAGACTGGGTGTAATTCCGATCCTCATCAACATATCTGAGATAAGCCGAAGCTGTAACGCACAGTTCCTCATACATTTCATTGGAAGCCAGCTTATAGCTTTCTGATTTAAGATAAGACTTACTGCTGCTGTCAGCATGGCTGTTAGCATAAAGCACCAAAGACAAGCAAAAGCCGCCTGCAATAACGCAGGCAAGCACAAATGCTATAATTCTCATCTTTTTAGCTGAGAATATCTTAAACCATTCTGCCTTCTCAAATTTTCTCGATTTTATAGCCAATTCCCCACACCACCTTCAAGTATTTCGGCTCTCTAGGGTTTATCTCAATTTTCTCTCTGATGTGACGAATATGTACCATTACCGTGTTTTCAACGGCATAAGCGTCCTCGTTCCACACTTTAGAATAGATCTCCTCGGCAGAAAATATCCTGCCTGCGTTTTTCATAAGAAGCTCAAGAATTTTAAGCTCCGTGGCGGTGAGCTTGACAGGTTCTCCGTCAACCTTTAAGCTTTTTGCCTTAGTGTCAAGCTCCAGACCGCCTATTTCTATAATATCCGTTTTGTTTGCCGTGTCGATAGCGCCAAGCTGCATATATCTTCTCAGGTTGCTTCTTACCCTTGCCACAAGCTCCATAGGGTTGTAAGGCTTTGTTATGTAATCGTCAGCGCCCATTGAAAGTCCAAGCACCTTATCTGTATCCTCAGATTTAGCGGAAAGCACAAGTATAGGGATATTCTCCGTTGCCCTTATTTTCATCATTGTAGAAAGTCCGTCCAGCTTAGGCATCATGACGTCAATGAGTATAAGCTGTATGCTGTTCTCAGTGAGCTTCTCCAAAGCCTCAAGACCGTCATAGGCTTTTATTACCTTATAGCCCTCCATTTCAAGCAGCTTTGCGATAGCTCCCACTATATCTTTATCATCATCTACAACAAGGATTACAGGCTCCTTTATCTCCATATCGGCACGATCCTTTCTTTTACGTTTATTATTATAAGCCACATTCTTTAAAAACAGCTCAACATAATTCTTAATTAAATCTTAATGTACTCTATGATTATATCACATTTTTTCTGACATTACAACAAAAAGACGGGCGAAATAAATTCCGTCCGTCTTTATATGGCAAGTTATATTACTTATTCTTTTCCAAATATGCGTGATACTGCTCGTTGAGAGTTTTAAGTTCTGAATCGACAGTACCCTTATACTGCTCTTTGAGCTGTGTCCATGTATACTGTGAGCCATTCTCATCTGTCTTCATAACTGAAGTATACAGATAAGGAATAACAGCTTCCTTAGTATCATTTGTTGCAGCGTCATTATCTGACAGAGTTGTGGAGATACCATAACCAGGGTCAAATATCTTAGTGAACTTGTCTGTAACAAGGTCAACGTAAGCTACGTTATACATATCTTCTGTCCAGTTAGGATTGTTTACAAAGAACTTCTCCTTCTCGATATCCTTATATGTATCCTGAGTATAAACTATCTTTGCACACTCGAGCCAGCACTTCATAGCGTCATTCTTTGTCGAACCCTTTACCCACATATACGCATTCATGTCGATAGTTGTATAAAGCGTATCAGAGTTAGGATCCTTTGGCATTGGAACTACGCCCCAATTGTCGCCGTCCTTTGGTGAATGTGTACCGGTAGAAGCCCATGGACCCATTGCATAGAAGAGGATATTCTTCTTGAATGCGTCGCCTGCCTGTCCTACCCAATCAGGATAGTACATACCATTCTTTGCGATATCATAAAGCATATCAGATGCTCTTACAAAGTCAGCGTCGTTAAGATTTGAAACATACTCATCCTTATCAGCGTCATATGTGATAAGAGTCTTACCTGTTGACTGGAAGATAAATGGTGCGAACCAACCGTTTATGCCGTATCTCTCCTCGTCAGCAGCAGCGCCCTCAACATATTCTGACATCATGTCATACCATGCGTTCCAATCCCACTCGCCATTCTGATAAAGCTCGTATGGATCATCAAGACCGGCAGCGTCGATCATAGATTTATCATATGTGATAACAGAACCTGGCAGGAAGTTGATAGGTGCAACAAAGTGCTTGCCGTTGAGAGTGAACTGCTCTGCAACATTCTTGACATCGCTCCACATAGCACTGTCGAAATCAACGATATCATCAATAGGCTGGAACATTTCCTTGATACAGTTTGCAGGGAATGTCATAGACTGCTCATACCAGAACATATCCGGTGGATCGTTAGACATAAGTCTTGCTGCGAGCTTATCATACTTGTTCATTGATGATGTCTGAGAATACTTGATCTTACCGCCCTTTTCCTCAAAAAGAGTAAGGTCGGTTCTCTTTTCCGGCTCTTTCTTAGTTGGGTTTATGTCAAAATAAGAAAGCCACTCCAACTCCTTTTCCGAACCATCAGGGATAGTAGCAATATCGTCGGTGCTTGCTACCTTTACCTTATCAACATAAGAGCTGCTTGAATCGCTGCCTGATGAGCTGCCGCATGAAGCTACGCTCACCGCTGACAAGAGAGCCATTGCACCGGCAATAACACGCTTGGAATTTTTCATTATATATAACCTCCGTAACGGATCGTTTTCATTAGAAAACGTTTCCTTGATTCTTACATAGCTATTATATCACCGAATGTAATCGTTGTCAACAAAGTTACAATCACTGTTACATTCTTTTAAATACTTTTGGTGATTTCAACAAATAATCATTCATTTTTTTGGTGATTAAGACTAGACAAAAAAACGGAGATCAAGCCATAAGATCTCCGTTTTATATAAAATGCGATATCTACGCTCTTACCAGCTTGTTAATACGTTTTGCTCTGGAATACTTCGCCACATAACGCCTTGTATCCTTACTGATAACACCGCTAAGTGCAAGCAACGCTATAAGGTTTGGCAGTGCCATAAGTCCATTGAAAATATCAGCGATCGTCCAAACGGCAGAAACCGTCATATATGGTCCGATAAATACAGCGAGGATATAGAGATATCTGTAGACCATGACCACCTTCATGTTGCTGTTAAAAAGATATTCCATACACCTTTCACCGTAATAGTTCCAGCCAAGGATAGTTGTGAAAGCAAAGAACACAAGGCAGACCATAAGAATAAATGCAGGTATCATTGACGGCAGGAACGAGAAGCCGTTCTGGAAAGCGTGATTTGTGACCTCAACGCCCTCAAAAGGCTTGCCTGTTACTGGGTTGATAGCCTCGTAGCTTCCCATCATTACGATAGCAAGACCTGTCATAGTACATACAATGATAGTGTCGATAAATGTGCCGCACATAGAAACAAGACCTTGTCTTACCGGCTCTTTTGTCTGAGCTGCTGCGGCTGCGATAGGTGCCGAACCAAGACCTGACTCATTTGAGAAAATTCCTCTGGCAACACCCTTTTGTATAGCAATGAATATTGTAGGAAGAGATCCGCCTGCGACAGCCTTGAAGCTGAATGCCTGTTCAAAAATAAGAGCGACAGCGTGAGGGAGCCTCTGAATGTTTATAACAATAAGTGAAAGGCAGGCAACTATATAAACGACCGCCATAAAAGGCACAACTACCTGAGAAACACTTGAGATCCTCTTTATGCCTCCGATAATAACAAGTGCGGCAAAAACAGTTATCAAAAGTCCAGAGATTATAACAGCCAATGTATAGTCAGCACCCAAAATATTCACTGTATGTTCCTTTTTAGGATCAAAGAAAGCCTGAACTGCCGATGAGATACCATTCACCTGAGAGAAAGTTCCGATACCAAAAAGTCCAACGCAAGCGCCAAAGAACGCAAATACCTTTGCAAGCCACTTCCACTTCTTACCCATGCCGTATTCTATGTAATAGAATGGTCCGCCGCAAACGTGTCCGTCAGCGTCCATACGTCGGTATTTGATAGCAAGAAAACCCTCGGAATACTTTGTCGCCATACCAAGGAGTGCCGCTATCCACATCCAGAGGAGCGCTCCAGGTCCGCCTGAAAGCACACCGATGGCTGTTGCAACGCCGACGATATTTCCCGTACCTATGGTTGCGGAAAGTGCGGTGCATAGTGCTGCAAAGCTCGATATCTCGCCTTTGCCACCATTTTCGTTCTGAAACATAAATTTCAAAGCCTTTGGCAGGTGGAATATCTGAAGAAGCCTTAGCCTAAAGGTGAGGAATATTCCCACAGCCATAATGAGTACGATAAGCGGTATGCCCCAGACATAGCCATCTATCGTTTCAAGTATTTTTGTAAATTTCTCCATGCCCTAAAAAATCCTTTCTTACAGAAAATAGGCAGTTTTTACGGAAAAACTGCCTTATTTCTCCCCTATCTATTTTTACGAAAGTAATTAGTCGCCTGTTGACTCTCTTAGAATTATCCTGTGGTCAACAGTATAATAATGATTATCCTTAGTAGTCTTATTCATGTTCTCAATAAGCTTTGCCACAACAAGCTCGCCCATTTTTGAGCAAGGCTGTTCAACCGTTGAAAGCGTAGGGATTATCCACTCACACATGGATATATTGTCAAATCCCATTATGGCGACATCTTTGCCCACATCAATGTCCATATCTATTGCCTTGTGCATTGCAGAGATAGCAAGCAAGTCTGACACAGCGAAAATCGCCGTAGGCTTCTCATCAAGTGCATTGAAATATTCAAACGCTCTGCCTCCGCAGTCATAGTCATAGGACTCTTTATAGATATATTCATTCTTTATCTCTATGCCATATTCTTTTAATGCTCTTATATAGCCGTTCTCTCTTGCAGTGGAGGAGATAGCCGCAGAGTTCGTTCCGATAAAGCCTATCCTTTTATGACCCTTTTTGATAAGAGCAGCGACAGCGTCAAACGCAGCCTGTTCATCGTCAACAGCGACAGTAAGCACATTTGCGCCCTCCACGCCCTCACAGCACAGAGCAACGTTATAATTCTCTGCGAGCTTATTAAGCGAAGCTGCGTCATACTGAGTGCCAAGAAGGATAACACCGTCAACAGTTCTGTTAAAAAGCATATTCATCTGCCTTGTTTCAGCGGTCGAGGTTGAATAGGAAACTGCGGTTATGATATCGTATCCGACTTTTCCTGCATATTCCTGCATACCCATGACTATCTTTGAATAAAGGGAATGTTCAGAGGTCGGCATAATTACAAGAATAACATTCGTTTCGCACTTTCTAAGATTTCTTCCCAGAAAATTCGGAGAATAGTTGAGCCTTGCAATAGTTTCATTGACTTTTTTTGTTGACTCATCTGATACGTTACAGCTTCCGTTGAGAACCCTTGACACTGTCGCCACTGAAACACCGGCTTCCTTGGCAACATCTTTTATTGTAATGCTCATAGATCTTATCCTTTCTGCGACAGCATACCGCTGAAATAGTCATACCGTTATCAATTATAACATATTTTGAACAATTCTCCAATATACATTCCTAACAAAATTGTAAACGTTTTTTAGGCTAATTTAATTAAGAAGCAGACTAAATGCTTGAAAAAGGAACAGTGATATGCTATAATATCATAAACGAATGATTTTTGAAAGGAAAATATGCAATGCTCCATGGTTATTTTGATATACCCACATTTCACTATTTTGAAGAAAAAAACACCTGGTCTGGCAGCAATTACACCAATTTCAGCTACCGCATAGACCCTATTCTCGGCGATGAAAAAGAGCTTTATGTCAGAGTATGGTATGGCACAAAGTGCGTCACAGAGGTAACAGACTTTGTGGCAGAATATCACGAAGAATACTCTGAAAAGGGTCTTGAAAACGTTCTGGCAGACCTGACGAAAGAATTTGAGAAATTCAAACTCATCAGAAAAGAGCTTTAACAACAAAAAGGCGAACACGCTTTCTCTGCATTAGCAGAAACGAACTGTGTTCGCTTTTATTTTTTGTTATCAATACCACTCGTTTTCCTGAGTATTATAAATGTCAGCAGAAGAGTCCGTCTGCATCGGCTGTGTCATAGCGTCAACCGCAGAAGAAGAATCCTTATTGTTCACAGGCTTCTCAGGTGAGATAAGCTGCTCAGACATAAGTCTTTTGCCACTTTCATCAACAAGACCAACATCAACAGCTGTCTGAACTATACCGTCAGCAATAGCTTGTCCATACTCGGTAAGGTGTTCGTCAAAAAGCTTATTGTCGATATCCTCGGTTATAAATCCAAGCTCCACAAGACAGCTTGGCATAACAGTGTCAGCATTTATGTAGTAGTTTACACCGGAATTGCCAACGTAGCCATACTGTACTCCTCTATTTTCAGATATACCTACCTTTTCAAGACCATCAAGTATATTCTGTGCAAGCTTTGTATCATATTCAGGCTCAGAATTGTTCACCCAAACCTCAACGCCCGAAATATCACCGTCATAGCTGTTTCGGTGAAGTGAAACATACATATCAGCCTTGGCGTTATTTGCCTTTGCACATCTTTCGTCAAGCTCAAGGAAAGAGTCATCATCTCTTATCATCACCACATTGACGCCGTATTTTTCAAGATATTTCCGCACCTCAAGTGCGACCTTTAAGTTATCGTCTTTTTCATATCTTTTTCCTGAGGCGTCAGTTGTGCCGCCGTCATAATCACCATGACCTGCGTCAACACACACTGTAAAGTCCATATTAGAATACTTCGCAGGCTCGTCTTTTTTATCCTCAGCAGAAGAAGCGTCCTCCTTCACAGCGACAGAAGATGTATTATTCAATACCTTGTTTGTTTTTTGCGTATCGTCTCCTTTGATCTTTGATACTACCAAGACTGTCAGCTTTACCAGACCAGTCACAATGCCGATAAGTATTATCAAAGCAATAATAATTCTGTTCCAGTATATTTTTTTCTTTTTCACCCTTCTGACAGGCTTTCGTCCGTAGATCTGTTCAAACTCCTCATCTGAAAGTGTATTCATTAGATCAAAGCTCCTGTAAAAAATTTATCCATTTTAATTATACCACACGCTCAACGTTATTTCAAGACTGTTTGTTACCATATTGTAAGGATTTCGTTACTTTTAACGATTTTGCATATCACAAGGCTATTAATATACGCTATCTGCACAATAAAAAAGGGCAAGCAAAGACTGACACACAGCCTTTGTTTACCCCATTAAGCTCTTATTTTATTCCACCAATGTTCTCTCGTCACAATATTCGCAAACAAGCGTTGTGCCGTCGCCTTTGAACCAATGTGGCAGATACTTTTCGTGGTGAGTGATACAGTTAGGATTTGAACAATCAATGTGCTTATGCACTCTGCCCTTCATAAGCGGCTGCGAAGCACCATCGCCGTTTATAACTGTAAGTATGAGTGCCATTCTGATATACATACCGTATTTTGCCTGCTTGAAATACATTGCTCTCGGGTCGTCGTCCACCTCGATAGCTATCTCATCAACTCTTGGCAGAGGGTGAAGCACGATAAGGTCAGGCTTTCCCATTGAAAGCTTTCTTGTATCGAGTATGTAATTTCCGCTCTGAGCCAGATACTCCTCCTCAGAAGCAAAACGCTCTTTCTGTATTCTTGTCATATATAGCACGTCAAGCTCACCGATAACCTCTTCAAGGTCGGTAACTTCTTTGTACTCCATGCCTGCCGCTTCAAGGATATCCTTTACATACACAGGCAAAGCAAGCTCAGAAGTTGAAACTAATATGAACTTATTGTTTGGAAAACACACCATTGCTTTAATAAGGGAATGAACTGTTCTGCCGTTTTTAAGGTCACCGCAGAAGCCTATGGTCAGGTTATCAAGTCTGCCCTTTTCTTCTCTGAGTGTAAGCAGGTCTGTAAGTGTCTGTGTCGGGTGGAGGTGTCCGCCGTCGCCTGCGTTGATAACGGGGCAATCAGCAGTGAGTGCCGCAGCCTTTACCGATCCAGCGGTAGGGTGACGCATTACCATGATATCGGCATAGCCGGAAACTATCTTTGTGGTATCCTTGATATTCTCTCCCTTTGCAACGGAAGAAGTGGCAGGATTGTCAAAGCCTATTATCGTTCCCCCAAGACGGAGCATAGCGGTCTGGAAAGACATCTGCGTTCTTGTTGACGGCTCATAGAAAAGAGTACCCATTATCTTGCCCTTGCAAGCCTCGCTGTAGGCGGCAGGATCCTGAACTATCTTATGACCTAGATCAAGAAGTTTCAGCCACCAAGATACGGGATAGTCATTAAGATCAATAAGATCAAGTCTGTTTTTTTGCTCACTCACATCAAACACCCTCTCAAATATTCAGACATACATTATGCCGCACATTCCTTGTACGGCATTTTCTTTATTATATCACACCTGCTCCATTTTTTCAAGTACATAGCCCATATTATTTGAGCAGGTCAAAATTTGTTTCATCTGCAAACTGGTCGCAGTCATACATAAATAATATCTGGTCATATGCACCCGTATCTGCCACGTCAGAAAGGGTCTTGCCCTCCTCTTTGAGCTTGTCAGGGTCTACCAAGGTTATCTCGCTGTAGTGTGGGGTAAGAAACGGCACAAGGGTATTGGCATAGCTTCCTTTGATGATAAGAAGCTTTGGTGCGTCCTCTGCAGTTGTCTTGACCGTTGCCTTAGTAAAGTTGTCACCTTGCAGGAAGATAGCAGTTTTATCTGCTGTTTTCAGTGCAGATCTAAAATAAACAGATTTTGAGGTAAGCACCTGATCTCCTCTGTAAAGCTCCACAGAATCCACAGTAGTCTTATACTTTGAACGGAAGATGTTCACTCTGTCTGCGCCTATGCTGTTATAGCAAAGTTCACTGTAAAGTCCCCCATAATAAGAATTTGAGGTATATTCTTGATCGTAATTGGACAGAGCGACCGGCTCAAAACCCAGCTCTTTTATGCCGTCTGCATAGGCAAAATATGCCCCGAAGGAAGTCCACTTTCTATCTGTACGATAGTAAACGTAATTATTTCTTGCAGATACATAGGAAAAAACGTATCTATAGTGTCTATCCTGCTGTCTAAGTCATAATAGATATTATCTATCATTTCACGCTGGTCTGTGTTTGAAGTATAAGCAGGCAGCTTAGCAGAATAGATACCTGCGGCAGTCGGAGCTAACATAACATATACAGGTGTATCTGTGTTTTCTGAAAAATCATTTATCTGCGAGATATTTTTATCAAGCCTGTCCTTATCAAAATCTGTGATCTCTACAAGACGATCTTTAAGGATATAGATATTATCAAAATTTTTCTTACCAGTCATCACAAACATGGTCGTTCTGAGCGACTTCCAATTTGAGCTTAGAGGAAAATTACTGCTAACATAGGTATGAGCATTATGTCTTATATCTGAACTGTCTGCCTTTTCACTTTCAGATCCATGTCTGCCCATCACGAGAGTATATGCCGCAAACATTATGACTATTACAAAAAATGCGCTTACTGCGATATAATCAGCAGCCTTTTTCATTAATGTTCACTCCTCCCATTTTATCTCACGAATAAATTCATAGACGAATTACCTCCGCCCACAAGAAACGCTGTACTGATAAGCAGAAATCCTATAGTGAGCATTGGCTCGATTATGTAAACTATATTAGTATTGAGCTGCATTATCCTGCGTTTGAGATATCTGCCGATACCTGTTGCAAAAAAGCCGCAGATAAGATACATCACAACTCCTGTTTTTATCACATACGATGCAAGAACATCTCCTGCAAAGCTTCCCCCGCCGAGCATTGCGGCAACATATCCGCAGGCTGAAGGCAGGCTGTCTATCGCAAGAAACGGCAGACCTATAAGAAACAGAACATTCATCACCGCACATCTTACCCCTGTCGGCACAGCCGCAAGAATATTTTTCAAGAGATATTCTATGCCAAGCATAACACAAATAAACGCTGCCCACAGCATTGTGTGTCTGCCGTAGCCATACCAAACCGAACCTGCAAGCACAGACAGTATCAATGCCCAAAGGCAAACGCTGTCTTTATTTCTACATATAGGTCTGTAGAAATAATCTCTCACCCAACTATAAAAGGTGCAGGCAAATCGTTTTATAAGCTCATTGAAGCCTGCTGACATAAACGGCAGATCAAAGTTATCAGGAAGTTCAAAGCCGAGCATTGAACCAATACCCTGTGCAATATGCGAATAAGCTCTAGCTCATAGTAGAACGCAAAGGAGAAAGCTATTATCCCAAGCCATGCACAAGCGGCGGAGAGCGAATCTGTACTTACTCCCCTTATGTGCTGCCACATCTCGTACATAGGATCCGACAGAAAAAGCTTCTCTGCAAAGCCTATAAGCATAAGCTTTATGCCCTCTGCAAGCTTTCCGGAGGTTATGACAGGTTTTCTAAGCTGTTCGCTCATATCTGAAAATCTGAGTATCGGTCCACAGTAAAAGCATGGGAAAAAGCATATATATTGAGATACCAAAAGAAAATTCTTCTCAGGCTCTATTTCTTTCCTATAGATATCCATACAGTAGGAGATGCCATGGAGAGTAAAAACGCCTGCTCCCCACACTGGGAAAAGCTTTAGCATTGCGCCTTTGCCTGTGAATATAGACGTCACGTCATAGCTGCTGTGACCGCTTCTTATGAATACAAGAAGCACTGCCATATTTGCTACCACCGATAATATGAGCCATAGCCTTTTAAGTCCTTTTTTGTCTGCAAAGCGGTGGATAAGCCTGCCGCAAAAGTATGATACAACAGCACACACCGTCATTGGTATTATCCCCCATGTGGACACCCACAGACACAGCACAACTGTTCCAATCAGGAACACGGCTTTTCTGAAACGCACCCCTGACAAAGCGTATACTCCCATAAAAACAGGAAGAAAGAAATATAAAAATTCAAGACTAACCAACGCTATTCTCCTTGTCTTTATTGTTTTCTGAGGTCAATTCCTCTATGAGTGCTTGCAAGCTTTCTTTATCGAGCATTGTGTTCACCACTTCAAGCAGTGCGTTTGCAGTGAGCTTTTTGGGCAGCGACAGCTTTTCGCACACAAGCTGTCTGAGCCTGCTGCTGTCAGGTCTGCCGCTTAGACCTAGCTCATAAAAGTCAAGCTTGGTCATGAGTTCTCTGTCTGCGACCTTTTCGCCTATAATGCCTGCTTTTTCAAAGGCTTCCCTGATAATATCCGCAGGAACGCCCTCTACCCCCAACAAGCCCTCTTTTGACGGCTCTGTTTTGCGCTTTTCTTTGCCGAATATCTCAGGAACATACACGTTCACGATATCGCCTTTGGGGACGATACCCTTTATATGCCCTCTTATGCGAAAGCCTGCTGTATCAGAATCGGTAAGAATGGCTATTCCGCCATGCTGAGCATAGTATCTTATAAGCGCTGCCTTGTCAGGGTCTTTATAGATACGAAAGCCGTTAGTGACAATTATAACGCCGTCAACTATGGACGAAAGCTTTATCTTATCATATTTTCCCTCAACGATTATTGCCCTTGATATTTTAAGTTTTTCCATTTACTAACACCTTAACGCCATTGACCTTGCAAGCCCCTGCTCGAGGGTGAGCATATCTCCGTCTTTTCCCCGTGACCTTGTTTTGAGCATAAGGTCGGTTTCAGAAAGTATCTCAAGCGTTTTTCTTATACGCTCCGCCGAGATATTTCCGCACTCGGAATAGGCGTTTTTTACTGCAAACTCTCTGTTTTTCGCATAGGAAAAATCTTTAGCCACGTCTGCAACGCTCCTGCCAGAGGAACGTGCAAGCTTCGCCCTATAGATATCCGCAAGGGAAAAGCCGATTATTCCTATTATAGCATATGGTTCATAATTCTGCACATCGAGTTCACGCAAACGTGTGAAGACCATTGCCGCATTGCCTCTGAGGATATTTATTGCAAGAGAATATCCGTCCGACTCGATACGCCTGATACAAAGCAGGTCGATATCCTCTCTTGTTACCTCCCTGCCCTCTGCATAAGCCGAAAGCTTTTCAAGCTCCTTGCTGATAAACGCAGTGTCGCACAAACAGAGATTTGCAAGATACTCTGCGTTGCTTTTTGTTATGGTACAGCCGCTTTTTGCAAGATAGGTGGATATAGACTTTCCAAGGTCGGAAGCCCTTTTGTATTCAAAGTTGCAGACAGTGCCGTGCTTTTCGCAGAAATCTGCAAAGCGCTTGTTTTTGTCTGTAAGATACTTTTTGTTCTTGAAAAGGTCAACTCCTGTGGCATAGATTATCACTGTGGTGGTTTCGCCAAGAGAGCCCAGGATCTTTTTCAGATCGTCCAGATCGTCCTTAGTCACGGCATCTATATTAAGGTCGTTTATAGTCACCACCACACGTTCAGCCATAAAAGGCAGAGCTTCGCAAGCGTCCGTAAGCATTGGAAAATCAAGATTTTTGCCGTCAAGCTTATGAAAGTTCATGACCTGAGCGTCAGCAGGGCAAAGCTTGTTCACAAGCCTTTTTGTAAAGCTTTCAAGTGCCGCTGTATCATGTCCGTAAAAATAATAAAGGCTGTCGATATCATTCTCTCTTATCGTTTTACCAAGAGCCGAAGCCGTAAGCAAAGCCATAGTCCGTCCTCCTTATCTGCGAATTTTTCATATCTATCATCAATGGGTATTCTTCATCTGTTGTGTCAAGGTTCCTGCCGTTTATGGTGACAGAACCTTTTTCTATAGTGACCACACAGCCCTCGGTGGTAATTTTATAGCCGTCCTCCAATGCTTCTATCTTAACACCGTTCCAATCAAGCTGTGCGCCTGTCATGAACGGCAGTTCGCTGTCATTATCAGGCTCGCCATTTATATAAAATCTGTCAGGTCGTATAGTCATCTGCTCGTTATATTTCGTTATAGTGTAATACTGTTCGCTTTCTATAAATGCGCCTTTTAGCTCTTTTATGCCATAAAGCTCCAAAAAGCTTTCAATACCGCTGTTGAGCTTGCCCTTACTGCCGATATCGAAAACCATACCTTTTGTTTTATCATACAGCACAGCCTGCACTGCATTTCCTTTTGGCATTACAACTATCTTTACCGAGCCTCCAAAAGCAAGAGAAAAATTATACACCGCTGTCCAACATACAAGCATTAGAGCAGTGCAAAAAGCCCCAAGCTTTACTGATTTTCTCAGAAACATGACCGCCACAGGCACAAGGCAGGTAACGAGCATTACAATGCCAAGTGGTCTTACTCCACGAGGAAGATAGGCAAAGCTGAATTTTGAAAACAGACTCGCAAGAAACAGAACGGCCTTCAGAAGATACTTTACCACCGTCAACACAGGATAGGCTATTATTGTCGCACCGCCTGTTACCGCAGTTATTACCGTCAGACCCAGAGCAAGGGTACAGACAGGCACCAGCAGGATATTTGATAGTGGTGCAACAAGAGATATCTCACTGAAAAACATTAGCTGAACAGGCATTGTACAAAGAAGTATCGTCACCGCTGTGACTATTTCACACTCAATGTTGCCAAGAATATCCCTGCGCTTTACCATTGTCACCGCTTTCGGGCAGACCGTGCCTATCACAAATGTTGCTGTGAATGACAGCAAAAACGAGCAGTCCGCCGCCGCATAGGGCGAAAGAGTGAGTATTACAACAGCGCAAAGGCAGAGAGTATTTGCTGGGTCTGGTCTGCGGTAAAGGAGCGGTGCGGCAGTGACCAAGGTCAGCATAACAGCCGCCCTCACAACGGAGACTGAAAATCCTGCAAAAACCGCAAACGCCCACACTGCAACAGTTTGGACGGCAAATATCACACGCTTATCCTTGCTTAGTTTCTGCATGAGCCAGCCTATCATGGCACTTATTATGACCACATGAGTTCCCGACACGGAAAATATATGACCTATGCCACTACGATAGACCGTGAGCTTCGTTTGCTTTGAAAGCTCAGTTTTATCTCCGCAGAGCATTGCAGCGGCAAAACCGCCCTCATCTCCGCCTATGATATCGTTTATCAACATGAACATCTTGTCACGGTAGTGCATTATACTGCGTAAAATGGTGTTTCCACCGCCTGTGACTTCTATGCTTTCAGCGGTCGAACCTTGGAGAAAAATGCCCTTAGGCCGGTCATACTGCTCTGATTTGAAATTGATGCTGTCTTTTATCCTGCTGACCTTTACTGTCGCCACGATATTGTCATAGTAATCATATTCAATGTCATCTGCATAAAAGGTCAGCCTGCCTTTTACTCCCCCAACAGTACCATTGACACTTAGTCGGCAGGTGTCAGAGCCTATATAGCTTATGTCGGTTATCTCGCCTCTAACTGTGACGGTCTTTCCGTCTAAAGCTGTCAGTTTATCATAGAAAATGTGAGTATAAGCGGTATTGACTCCCACCGCTATCAGGAACGAAACAAAGCAGAGAGCTATATGCTTTCGGTATCTCTTAAAAAGCGCAAAGGCTGTAATGGCTACACACGCTGACGCAAGTGCAAAAACTGCGTTGTTCCTGCCCCAGCCAATGGTACAGAGAAAAAGTCCTGCAAAATACGAAAAGCCGATATAACAGCTTTTTCTCACCATTGCCGCCGTCCCCCTTAAAACTAAGGGCGGATAAGAAATTTACCCGCCCGTTTTATTTCTTTAACCGGCTGGCCAGGCAAGTGGTCTGCCTGCAAGAAGATGAAAATGAATGTGGAAAACACTCTGTCCTGCCTGCTCGCCGCAGTTGGAAACAACTCTGAAACCGTCCTTAAGGTCGAGGTCTTTGGCAAGCTTTGCGATAACTTCATAGATATGTGCGATAACTGCACTGTTCTCAGGGGTTATCTCGTCAAGCTTTGAAATATGCTGCTTAGGGATAACAAGATAATGAATCGGAGCTGTAGGAGCAATGTCCTCAAAAACGTATGTCAGCTCGTCCTCGTATATTTTCTTTGAGGGTATTTCCCCGGAAATAATTTTACAAAAAAGACAATCTTCCATTTATCTCTCCGCCTTTCAAAAAGGGGTAGGCTGCACAGCATTTTGCACAGCCTTTGCCCATATTATTTTACAAATTCGCCAACTATTTCGTTTACCTTGTCAAGTGCCTCGTCAATCTTGAATCTGTCGCCGATACCAGCCATAGCAGAGTCAGGACGTCCGCCGCCCTTGCCGCCTGTGAGTGCTGCTACCTTGCCTGCTATCTTGCCTGCGTGTGCGCCCTTTGCCACGGCATTCTTGCCGCAAACTACAACAAGGTTTGCCTTTTCACCATCAACGCCTGCAACAACTGCAACTGCGTCAGCTTCTCTTGCTTTAAGCTCGTCGCCCATTTTTCTGAGCATATCAGGTCTTGTGTTGGTGAGCATTGCAGTAACTACCTTAACGCCGTTTACCTCATATGGATTATCGAACAGTGACTTTGTTTTGAGATTTGTTATCTCAGCCTGCAAAGCGTCTCTTTCCTTTTCAAGATCCTTGACTTCCTGCATAATAGTGTGGCATCTCTTTACGATGTCCAGTGGATTTGCAAGCTTAAGGCTTTCAGCCGCCTGCTGGATAGTTGCGGCTCTTTCCTCAACAAGCTCCAGAACGCCTCTGCCTGTTACGGCTTCGATACGTCTTACGCCTGATGCTACAGAGCTTTCGGAGATTATCTTGAACAGACCTATTCTTGAAGTATTGTCAAGATGTGTACCGCCACAGAACTCGATAGAAGCTGTTTCGTCACCGTCACCCATTGTTACTACCCTTACAGTTTCACCGTATTTCTCACCGAACAGAGCCATAGCGCCAAGCTTCTGAGCTTCTGCGATAGGCATTTCTTCCATTTTTATATCAAGAGCTTCAAGGATATACTTGTTTACAAGTGCTTCGACCTTGAGCTTCTCCTCTGCTGTCATTGCGTTGAAGTGAGAGAAGTCAAATCTAAGTCTGTGGGCGTCAACGAGCTGACCTGCCTGATGAACGTGTTCACCGAGAACTTTTCTCAGTGCAGCCTGAAGCAGATGTGCGCAGCTATGGTTTCTCATAACAGCATAGCGTGTCTTTCTGTCAACAGTGAAGTGAGCCTTCTGACCTACAGCTATCTCGCCCTCTTCAACAACCGCCTTATGAGCGAACTTGCCTGCAACGACCTTCTGTGTGTCAACGACTCTGCACTTACCGCTTTCTGTAACGATAGTACCGATATCGCCCACCTGTCCGCCGCTCTCTGCATAGAATGGCGTCTGTGAAGATACGATATATACTTCATCGCCAGCCTTTGCGTTTTCAATAAGCTCATCATCAGTTGTGATGAATGATATCTCGCTGTCGCCCTCGAGCTTGTCATAGCCGATGAACTCAGTGTGGAAATTCTTATCTATCTTATGGAAAACAGTTTCGTCTGCACCCATATACTTTGTTGCAGCATGAGCGTTCTTGGCTGTTTCTCTCTGCTTTGCATAGCACTCAGCAAAGCCCTCCTCATCACAGGTCATGCCCTTTTCTTCAAGGATCTCTCTTGTAAGGTCGATAGGGAAACCGTATGTGTCGGAAAGCTTGAAGCAGCTCTCACCGTCAAGCTCCGTCTTGCCGTCTTTCTGCATCTGTGCGATAAGATCGTCAAGTATCTTCATACCTCTGTCGATAGTGGCATTGAAGTTCTGCTCCTCAGTTGTTAGCACCTTTACGATATAGTCATACTTTTCTTCAAGCTCGTTATACTCACACTTGTTGCAGTCAACAACAGTTTTTACAAGGTCTTTGAGGAAAAGTCCGTTTATGCCGAGAAGCTTTCCGTGACGAACGGCTCTTCTGAGCAAACGTCTCATAACGTATCCTCTGCCCTCATTTGACGGCAAAATTCCGTCTGACGCCATGAATGTTACAGAACGGATATGGTCTGTGATAACTCTGATAGAAACGTCCTTTTTGTACTCCTTGCCGTACTCGCAGCCTGCTATCTTACAAACATGATCTCTGATAGCCTTTACTGTATCAACGTCAAAGATAGAGTCAACGTCCTGCATGATAGAAGCAAGTCTTTCAAGACCCATACCTGTGTCGATATTTTTCTGCTTAAGTGGAGTATAAGTGCCGTCCTCATGTCTTTCAAACTGTGTGAACACAAGGTTCCAGAACTCCATGTATCTGTCGCAGTCGCAGCCGACCTTACAATCAGGCTTGCCACAGCCATATTTCTCTCCTCTGTCAAAATATATCTCAGAGCATGGACCGCAAGGACCGTCTGTTCCAGCCTCCCAGAAGTTGTCTTCCTTGCCCATTCTTACGATATGATCCATTGGAACGCCAGCGTCCTCATGCCATATCTTTTCAGCCTCGTCATCGTCCTCGTAAACAGAGATATAAAGTCTGTCCTTTGGCAGTTTGAGCACCTGTGTAACATACTCCCAAGCCCATGCAATGGCTTCCTTCTTGAAGTAATCGCCGAAGGAGAAGTTACCAAGCATTTCAAAATATGTGCCATGTCTTGCCGTCTTACCAACGTTTTCAATATCGCCTGTTCTGATACACTTCTGACAAGTTGTCATTCTTGTTCTCGGAGGTGTTTCCTGACCTGTGAAGTAAGGCTTCAGAGGCGCCATACCTGCAACGATAAGCAGCAGGCTGTTATCGTTCTGAGGTACTAGAGGGTAGCTCTTGTGTCTTAAGCAGCCCTTGCTCTCAAAAAATTTCAGATAAGATTCACGCAGTTCGTTAAGTCCTGTCCATTCCATAAATTCAGATCCTTCCAAATGAAATTATTCGCAAAATAAAAAAACGGCTCGTCCCTAAACATGGGACGAAACCGACAGTTCCGTGTTACCACCCAAATTGCCGAACTCATCGCCCGACCACTCGAAGCCCTTTAACGCAGAGCATACGTTGCTGTTTTCAGCACCGCTCAGGTTAGCCACCGAACTTGCCGCAAAGGCTTTCACCCACCGCCTTTTCTCTTTACCGACACTGTTTCGGATAATTCCGTCACCGCATTTTGCATATATTGATATTATAAAGCATAACCCGACGATTGTCAAGCACTTTTTATTAATAAAATATCCATTGCTAAAAGCAGAGGGAAATGCTATAATGTTCAGGGTGATTTATATGTATGTTTGTCCGATATGCAAAAAACGGCTCAGAAAGCTTGACAACGTGTGGCACTGTCAGAACGGTCACAGCTTTGATATTGCGAGAAAAGGATATGTAAATCTGCTTACCACAAAGGGCAGAAACCCTAAGAACGCAGGGGATAATGCGGAAATGGTAAAGGCGAGAACGGATTTCCTCGACCGTGACTATTATCTGCCGCTTGCGAAGAAAACGGCTGAGGTAATGGGCGGTCTGCTTGAAAATGTGAAACAGCCTTATATTATCGACAGCGGCTGCGGTGAAGGTTTCTACACTGTGAACTATGCCAAGGCACTGCCAAAGGCGAAGTTTTACGGCATTGACATATCAAAGGCGGCAGTTGCCCACTGCATGACGAGGATACATTGCGAAAATATCACAAATTGCGAATTTGCAGTGTCATCGTCATTTCAGCTTCCGTTTATACACAAATTTGCAGACCTTATCGTATGCACATTTGCACCTGTTTCAAATGACGAATACGCAAGGGTGCTGAAAGACGGCGGAAAGCTTGTGGTAGTTTCTCCGTCCCCAAGACATCTGTTCGAGCTTAAAGAAGTGCTTTATGAGAAGCCTTACGAAAACAAACCCAATGTATACGGACTTAATAAATTTGACGAGTCAGAGGAGATGATTTTTGAATACCCTGTGGTGCTTGAAAGTCAGGAGGATATTTTCAATCTTTTTACAATGACTCCGTATTACTACAAAACATCTGCCGAAGCGGTGGAGAAGCTTAAAAAGGTGAACAGGCTTGAGCTTACCTGTGGCTTTTCTATCAGGACATTTACGAAAAAGAGAGGTTTTTGATACATGAATAAAGATATTTTCTGCAAAGGATATACTTGGGGATTTTTCTCCAAGAGAGGTGATTTTCAGACGGAAGCGGCAGAAAAGTCAATGGAAAGGCTTGCTTCAAACGGCTTGAACTGGATATGTATCCCTGCAAACGCATTGCAGGAGAGCTTTGCAAGCACAAGAGTTTTCAGTGATTATGAGAGAACACAATCTGATGAGGACATTGCCTTCGCCGTAAATAAAGCAAAGTCTATAGGTCTTAAAGTCTGCCTTAAGCCTATGGTGGATTGCCTTGACCATTCATGGCGTGCAAGGATAGACTTCCCGCCTGAGAACCCTGAATATTGGGACAAGTGGTTCAAGTCATACACAGCTTTCATGCTTCACTATGCAAAGCTTGCAGAAAAGCTCGGCTGTGAAATGCTCTGCACAGGCTGTGAAATGGCAGGAATGGACAAGCAGTCCGACAGATGCAGAAAGCTTATCGCACAGGTGAGAGAGGTCTACAGCGGTATCGTTATGCACAACATCAATCACGGTGACGAGCAGCGTTTCGATTGGCTCAGCGACGTGGACATAATCGGAATCTCAGGCTACTACCCTGTTACAGACGGCGTGAACAGGGATAAGAAGCATATGCTCAGTCGATGGAACGAAGTTGTCGGCTCACTTGAAAAGGCTCACAAGCATTTCAACAAGCCTATAATGTTCGCTGAAATAGGCGTGCGAAACGAAGAGGGCTGCACGCAGTACCCTTGGGATTTCCATGACAGACTCGACAAACCACTTGACGAGCAGGAGCAGGCAGATTTCTACGACACTGCAATGGAAGCAACTTGGGATCTGGATTGGTTCTGCGGCTATTTCTGGTGGGATTGGAAAGCTATCCTGCCGCCAATAGAGAAAGCCAAAGAAAACCGTGACTTCACAGTTTACGGCAAACTTGGCGAAGAAGTGCTGAAAAAGTGGTACACAAAAGATTGATATGTACAAAAACACGGACTGTTTATCATTGGATAGACAGCCCGTTTGTTTTATATGCGTTGGTGAATGACGGGCGAATGTAAGCGTGTCTCCGTCCCCTATATTTACAATTTTTGCGTAGGGGCGACCTGAGGTCTCCGGTTAATTATATTTTTACATACTGAGCAGTACAAATATTCGTACTCTTATCCAACCGCCGCAGGTATTTTTTCTTTTCCTCGTTTAACAATGACAGGGTATTCCTTGAAAATATGTCTGCGTATAAAATTATCCGCAAGCACACCAATATAGGATAACCCAAACCACAGAAAAGCAAATGGCAGGCATATCTGTCCGTCAAAATTCAGCGGCACTTCCTCATAACTCCATATGCCCATGCCGAGATAGCGGTTGAGATACTCCCCTGCAAGAAATTCTATGGCAGTGATAAATGCTGCCGACACTACAAGCACAGACAGCAGGCTCACTCCTCGCCTGCGCTCGCCATTCATGATATGGATAACCAGCATTGAAGTTCCCCCAAGCACCCCCATTGTGATATGAGAATAACCCCTGTTAAGTATTTCCATGAAACCATAGCATATTGCGCCCACTGAAAAAAGCGTAAGTATCTTATACATCTTTGCCGCCACATTCTCACCGCCCTGTTTTTTTATCGCCCTAATATTAAAATGTACAGAAATCAGTGATTTAAAACCTTGAAGACAAAATAAATTTATGGCAATTTCAAGATACAAAAAAACGGACAACCCAAGCTGTCCGTTTTATTGTACTAATATGATATTTTATACCTGCCAGCTGTTAAGATATTTCTCCTGCTCAGGTGTAAGCTTATCTATCTCAAGCTCCCAGAATTTAAGCTTTCTGTTTGCAACTTCCTTGTCTATCTCATCAGGAACATAAACTATCTTGTCTGTAAGCTTGTCTTTGTTTTTAACAAGATAAGCCGCAGAAAGGGCTTGGATAGCAAAGGACATATCCATTATCTCGGCAGGGTGACCGTCGCCTGCGGCAAGGTTTACAAGTCTGCCCTCGCCGATAACATACAGCCAATTACCGTTCGGAAGCTTATAACCGTCGATATTGTTTCTTGCAAGCTTGCTTTCAACAGACAGTTTTTTTAAGTCCAGCCACGTCTACCTCGCAATCAAAGTGACCTGCGTTACAGAGTATAGCTCCATCTTTCATGTTCATGAAAGCTTTCTCAGTAATAACGTCCTTACAGCCTGTTACAGTAACAAAGAAGTCGCCCACCTTAGCGGCGTCAACCATTTTCATTACCTTGAAGCCGTCCATAACAGCCTCCATAGCCTTTATTGGGTCAACTTCGCAGACGATAACGCTTGCACCAAGACCCTTTGCTCTCATTGCAACGCCCTTGCCACACCAGCCGTAGCCTGCAACGACAACGTTCTTGCCTGCAACGATAAGGTTAGTTGTTCTGTTTATTCCGTCCCATACAGACTGACCTGTGCCGTATCTGTTATCAAAAAGATACTTGCACTTTGCATTGTTTACAAGCATCATAGGGAATTTGAGTTGACCGTCCTTGTTCATTGCAATAAGACGGATAATGCCCGTAGTAGTTTCCTCACAGCCACCGATAACGTTCGGTATCAGCTCAGGGTATTCATTGTGGATAAGGTTTACAAGGTCGCCGCCGTCATCTATAATAATGTTTGGACCTACCTTGACTACCTCGGATATATGTCTGTGATACTCCTCGTCAGTTGCACCATGCCATGCAAAAACGTTCAGACCGTCATGCACAAGACCTGCCGCAACATCGTCCTGAGTAGACAGCGGATTGCTTCCTGTGATGTACATTTCAGCACCGCCTGCTGCAAGGACTTTGCAAAGATAAGCGGTCTTAGCTTCAAGGTGGATAGAAAGTGCAACTTTCAGCCCCTTAAAAGGCTGATCTCTCTTGAAATCTTCCTCGACGCTTCTGAGCAATGACATATTCTGTCTTACCCATTCTATCTTTCTTTTACCGCTTTCCCACAAGCTTTCATCTCTTATTTCGCTCATTTTATCAATTCCTTTCGGTTTATTATTCGATCCATATAATAATTATACCCTATTTCTCCCCATTTGGCAAGAGGTCAAAAGCAATTCATTATACTTCGCAAATTTACAGCACGTTCATAAAATTAAATTAAACAATTTCTTGACAAAAAAACAAGGTAAGCGTATAATAATATTATGTGTACGAATAGTAAAAACGTGCATAAATCATGATTTTTAAGGAGTGTGTACAAATGGACGACGCCAGTCAGAATACGATCGCCCCTCGATTGCAGAGCGGCTCGCCCGTTTGTGGCAGCCTTTTTGTGATCTAAATATCAATTTTAATTGAATAGGACGATCTGTGTTTTGGTAGATCCTTATATTTGTACAGAGTTGGTATAAGTACAATTATTTGTACTATTGTGCTTATTACCGCTGCTGTTAGGGGGAATATAATGTTTAACACAGTATTGGAGTTGCTCAAAAGCAGAAACTACAAGGCTATCCGTGAAATATTTATGGATATGAACGAAGCCGACGTGGCTGCTCTTTTGCAACAGTTTTATGACGATCACGAGGTCGAGAAATACGAGCTTCCGTTGCTGTTCCGTCTTTTGAACAAGGACGTTGCGGCTGACGTTTTCGCTTATATGGACAGCGATACACAAATGATGCTTATCAATGCCTTTACGGATAAGGAGCTTCAGGAGATCGTTGACGACCTTTATCTTGATGATACGGTAGATATTATCGAGGAAATGCCTGCAAATGTTGTTGCAAGGATAATCAAGTCTGCTGACACAGAAACGAGAAAGCAGATAAATCAGATACTCAAATATCCTAAAGACAGCGCAGGCTCTATTATGACCACCGAGTATGTTTATCTTCACAGAAGCTACACTGCCAAGGAAGCTTTGGATTGGATAAGACACGTTGGTATGGTCAAGGAAACTGTAAATACACTTTATGTCACTGAGAACAGAAAGCTCGTGGGCGTGCTTTCACTGCTTGATATCGTAACTGCTGATGATAACGATAAAATAGAGGACATAATGGAGGACAATGTTATTTCCGTTGATACCCTTGAGGATAAAGAGTATGTTGCTTCCATGTTCTCAAAATATGACTTTCTTTCTCTGCCTGTTGTTGACAGAGAAAACCGCATGGTCGGTATCGTTACATTCGACGACGCTATGGACGTTATCGAGGAGGAGACCACTGAGGACTTCTCGAAAATGGCTGCCGTTGCGCCAAGTGACGATTCTTATTTCAAGACATCTGTTTTCACTCATGCGAAAAACAGAATAGCATGGCTTTTGATACTTATGCTGTCGGCTACCCTTACGGGCGCTATAGTAAACAAATATCAGTCTGCTTTTGCGGCTGTGCCTGTTTTGGTATCGTTCCTGTCAATGCTTAGTGGCACAGGCGGAAACTGCGGTTCTCAGACCTCGACCCTTGTTATAAGAGGCATGGCGCTTGGTGAGATAAGAATGAAAGACTTTTTCAAGGTCATGTGGAAAGAGTTCAGAGTCGCGCTTCTTTGCAGCGTTATCCTCGCTATAGTCAATGCTATAAGAATAGTTCTGGTGTATCATGGTGACACATCTGTGGATTGCTACAAGCTTGCGTTCACAGTAAGTATGGCTATCATGGCAACTGTTGTGCTTTCAAAGCTCATCGCCTGTATGCTCCCAATGGCTGCCAAGAAGCTGCATCTTGACCCTGCTATCATGGCTGCCCCGCTTATCACCACTATCGTTGACACTTGCTCAACACTGATATTCTTCACATTGGCTACTATCGTATTTGATATAAAATAGAAAAAAATATGGCGGTTATCTCCTTTCAGGCTATCTTCTGCAAAGGTGCGGCCGCCCGTTTTATGGATAAAAATAAATTGGATTTTGATTTGAAAGGAAATAGTTATGGCTCAGAATTATGACGTAGTTGTTGTCGGTGCAGGTGCAGCCGGCGTATTCATGGCATACGAATTTGTCAAGCTTGACAAAAACATAAAAGTTTGCATTATTGATCAGGGCGGACCCGTCAGCAAGCGTAAGTGTCCTATAGATGGCAAAAAAGTTAAGTCCTGCATTCACTGCAAGGTATGCTCCATTATGCACGGCTTCGGCGGTGCAGGCGGAATGTCGGACGGCAAATATAACATCACAAACAATTTCGGCGGTGACCTTTACACATTTACCGGCAAGGAAAAGGCTATCGAGCTTATGCAGTATGTTGACAAAATAAACCTTGAAATGGGCGGTCAGGACGCTAAGCTTTATTCCACAACTTCTTCCGACATCAAGGCAATGGCTCTGAAATATGACCTCCACCTCCTTGACGCTCAGGTAAGACACCTTGGCACTGACAGAAATATGCAGATACTCCAGAACATCTATGACTTTGTCAAGGACAAGATAGACATAAAATTTTATGAAAGTGTTCAGGGTATAACAGGCAAGGAGAACGACTTCACTGTTATCACAGACAAGGACGAGTATCACTGCTCAAACGCTGTTGTTGCGGCAGGCAGAAGCGGTTCAAAATGGATTTCTGAGATATGCGACAACTTTGGTATCAAAAGGCGTTCAAACAGAGTTGATATCGGCGTTCGTGTTGAGATACCTGCGGCTGTTTTTGAGCATATCACAAGCAAGGTATACGAAAGCAAGATAGTTTACCGCACAAAGAAATACGGCGACCTTGTAAGAACATTCTGCATGAACCCATACGGTGAGGTAGTTACCGAGAATACAAACGGCATCATCACAGTAAACGGACACAGCTATGCTGACCCTGCGCTGAGAACTGAGAACACAAACTTCGCTCTGCTGGTATCCAACACATTCTCTGAGCCTTTCAAGGACTCAAACGCATACGGTGAGTCTATCGCAAGGCTGTCTAATATGCTTGGCGGTGGAGTGCTTGTTCAGCGTTTCGGCGACCTCGTTGCAGGCAGACGTACAAATGAACACCGCTTTGGTCAGACGTTCCTGAACCCTACTCTCAAAGCTACTCCGGGCGACCTGAGCCTTGTTATCCCAAAGCGACAGCTTGACGATATTATCGAAATGATATACGCTCTGGATAAGATAGCACCCGGTATGGCGAATATCGACACGCTTCTTTACGGCGTTGAGGTCAAGTTCTACAATTCAAGAGTTGACGTTGACGAGAACCTTGAAACTGCTGTCAAAGGTCTTTACGTCCTTGGCGACGGCTCAGGCGTTACGCACTCTCTGTCGCAGGCTTCTGCATCAGGAGTATTTGCCGCAAGGACTATTTCGGAAAAATTCAACTGATTTCATATATCACAAAAGCCGCACTGCCAAAAAGCAATGCGGCTTTATTTTTTATGCCTTACTCTTCAAGAAGCTTTATATATCCCTCAATGATATCAACGCACTTGTCATAGCTCATGTCGCTGGTATCAAGACACAGATTGTAGTTTTTCGCATTTGTCCAATCCCTGCCTGTGTAGTAACGATAATAATCGCTTCTCTCCTTGTCTGTCTTTTCGATTATCTTGACAGCCTCTTTTTCAGAAACACCATACAGATCGACGATATTCTTGACCGCAGTTTCCATATCAGAATATATGAAAACCTTAAGCACGTCTTTTCTGTCACGGAGGATATAGTCAGCACATCTGCCAACTATTACCGCAGGCTCTCTGTCTGCAAGCTGCTTTATTATCTTCGCCTGATAATTGAAAAGATTTCTGTCAGAAGTAAAGTCGTGATCATCAGGGTCAAGAAGCTCACCCTTGTAAACTCCGCCCTTTCTCAGAAAAGAACCTTTCAGTTTTTCATCAACAAGCCCAAAAAAGCGTTCATTTATGCCGCTTTCGTCGCTTGCAAGCTTTATAAGCTCCTTATCATAATATTTTATACCCATATCCTCTGACAGCATTTTTCCTACAGTTCTTCCGCCACTGCCGATGCCCCTTGCAATGGTTATGATCCTTGCCATAAAGCTCAACTCCTATTCACCTAAATATGCTTTCTTGACCGACTCATCATTGATAAGATCAGACGCCTTGCCTGACAGAACTATCTTGCCCGTTTCAAGAACATAAGCTCTGTCTGAGATAGCAAGGGCTTTCTTTGCGTTCTGCTCAACAAGCAGTACAGTTGTTCCGCTCTTTCTTATATCCTCGATTATCTTAAATATGGTTGACACAAGGATCGGTGACAGACCCATTGACGGCTCGTCCATTACAACTATCTTAGGTCTTGACATAAGCGCCCTGCCCATTGCCAGCATCTGCTGCTCACCGCCTGAAAGAGTACCTGCTATCTGATTTTTTCTTTCTGCAAGTCTAGGGAAACGCTCGTATATATCCTGAATATCCTTCGGTATATTCTCCTTGTCTTTTCTTGTAAATGCTCCAAGCTTAAGGTTATCAAGCACTGTGAGGTTTTGGAATATTCTTCTTCCCTCAGGAACGTGTGCTATACCCATTTCCACGATCTTGTGGGCAGGAGTTTTTGTAAGCTCCACGCCGTTGAATTTGATAGAACCCGATTTTGCAGAGATAAGACCTGTAAGGGTGTGCAGAGTGGTGGTCTTTCCTGCTCCGTTTGCGCCGATAAGGGAAATGACCTCGCCCTCGTTTACCTCAAAGGAGATACCTTTCAAAGCGGCTATCATGCCATAATTGACGTGCAGATCATTGATTTCCAACATTGCCATTTTACTTACCCCCTTATTCGCCCAGATATGCGGTGATAACTTCAGGATTTTTAAGCACTTCCGCTGTCTTGCCCTCGCAGAGGAGCTGACCGAAGTTCAGCACTGACAGCTTTTCGCAGATACCTGAAACAAGGCTCATATCATGCTCGATAAGCAGCACCGTCATATCAAAATTATCTCTTACAAAGCGGATAGTATCCATAAGCTCCGCTGTTTCGTTTGGATTCATGCCGGCAGCAGGCTCGTCAAGAAGCAGCAGCTTTGGCTGTGTTGCAAGGGCTCTTGCGATCTCAAGCTTTCTCTGATCGCCGTATGGAAGTCCCGAAGCAAGCAGGCTCGCCTTATCATCAAGCTCGAAAACCTTCAGAAGCTCCATCGCCTTTGCGTCCATTGCCTTTTCAAGCTTGAAATATCTTGGAAGTCTGAACACGCCTTCAAGGGTGCTGTATTTATAATGATTATGAAGAGCGACCTTTACGTTATCAAGCACTGACATCTCTTTGAAAAGCCTGATATTTTGGAAGGTACGGGCAATGCCTTCACGGTTTATCTCGATAGTGCTTTTGCCTGTGATGTTCTTTCCGTCAAGAACGATTGTGCCGTCTGTTGGCTTATAAACGCCTGTGAGCATATTGAAGATAGTGGTCTTTCCTGCTCCGTTCGGCCCAATAAGACCATAGAGCTGACCTTTTTCTATTGTTATGCTGAACTCGTCAACTGCACGGAGTCCGCCGAATGAGATGCCGAGATTTTTTACTTCAAGAAGTGCCATATCACTCAGCCTCCTTTACTTTTTCACGCTTGAACAAAGCCTTGAACTTAGCAGTATTTGCACTGATAAAAGTCTTTGTTTTTTCATTTGAAGTTATTATCATCATTACGATAAGGACGATAGAATAGATAAGCATTCTGTAGCTGTTTATGCTTCTTAGCATTTCTGGAAGCAGAACAAGCACGATAGCTGCGATAACACTTCCTCTGATACTGCCTATACCGCCCAGAACGACGAATACCAAGATAAGGATAGACAGGTTATAGTCGAACTTAGAAGCCTGGAGCGTATAGAAGTTATGAGAATAAAGCGCACCTGCACAGCCTGCAAGGAATGCAGTCAATGCAAAAGTAACAAGCTTATACTTTGTGATGTTAAGACCTACAGACTCGGCTGCGATAACATTATCTCTGATAGCCATTACCGCTCTGCCCGTTCTTGAATATACAAAGTTATAGGCAATGATAAGAGTGATAAGCAACATAACAGCGCCGATAATGAATGTAGAATCGTTAGGCGTGCCGCTGATACCCTGAGGACCGTTCAGTATAAGCTTTCCGTCAGGCTCAAGGTTAAGGTTTGACAGACTTTTGAGAGAAACGTGAACGCCCTTTGAATCATAGCCAAGGTAAAGTGCTGCGAAAACGTTCTTTATGATCTCACCGAAAGCAAGTGTAACGATGGCGAGATAGTCGCCTTTAAGTCTGAGAACAGGTATTCCTATAAGTATGCCGAACACTGCGGCAATTATTCCGCCTATAAGTATAGCCAAAGGAAATCTGATCCACACATTTTCAATAGTTTCAGAAGTAACGATAGAGAATATCGCACTTGTATATGCGCCAACGCACATAAAGCCTGCCTGACCCAAGCTAAGCTCGCCAAGTATACCAACTGTCAGGTTAAGGGATACTGCAAGTATAGAGTATACACACAGAGGAACAAGAAGTCCTGTGAGCATACTTGAGATATATCCGCCGCTGCTGAGTATCTGCATTACCACAAAGGCAACTATTACCATTGCATATGTGATAAAGCTTTTTCTGGTCTGCGGCTTAAAAAACTTTGTTTTTGCGCTAGCCCCTTCTTTTTTCACAAAAAACCAATCCTTTCAGATAAAACAGAACTGCAAAGCAAGTCTGCTCGAAAATTTTAAGTTGACTTTTATACCTTTTCGCTTATCTTCTTGCCGAGTATACCTGTAGGCTTGATGATAAGCACAAGTATAAGAACAGCAAAAACGATAGCGTCGGCAAGCTGCGGTGAGATATAGGCACGTCCAAGTATCTCGATAACACCGATAAGGATACCGCCGATCATAGCGCCCGGTATTGAGCCGATACCGCCAAATACCGCCGCAACGAACGCTTTGATACCAGGCATTGCGCCTGTGGTGTTCTGAAGCGTAGGATAAGCTGAGCAAAGCAGTGCGCCTGCAATTGCAGCAAGACCTGAGCCGATAGCGAATGTAAGAGAGATAGTGCGGTTGATGTTTACGCCCATGAGCTGAGCTGCGCCTCTGTCCTCAGATACTGCAAGCATTGCACGTCCGCTCTTGGTTTTGTTGATGAACAATGAAAGACCAACTACAATGAGTATAGATACGATTATTGCAACTGATGTTTCTCCGGAAATAACTATCTGTCCGTCAAAAAGCTTGATGCTCGGCACGTTTACAACTGATGTAAAGTTTACAGGCTTTTCACCGAATATAAGCAGTGCAATGTTCTGCAAAAAGTAGCTGACGCCTATGGCAGTGATAAGCACCGCAAGCGAAGTAGCTTGTCTGAGCGGCTTATATGCCACCTTTTCGATGACTATACCGAGAAGTGTGCAGGCAATAACTGCAAGAACTATGGAAAGCCAAGAGTTTAGTCCCCATGTGGTCATGCAGGTGAATATAACATATCCGCCCACCATAATAACATCGCCGTGTGCGAAGTTAAGCATTTTGGCAATACCGTATACAAGCGTATAGCCCAAAGCTATAACTGCGTATATACTGCCGAGGCTTATTCCGTTGATGAGGTTATTAAGAAAACCCATATACAAACATTCCTTCCTTTTGGAATAGACAAAACACAAGATGTAATCACATATATTACATCTGTCCTTGTCATAAACACAATATACAATAAATTATAACATAACCCCGTAGTTTTTGCAACACATTTTAATGAAATAAATCAAAAAAACCGACAATTTTTCGCAATTGCCGGTTTTTTCATATTAAGCGTACTTTTTGTACGCACTTCATTTCAGCTATTACTGAGCAGTAGAAGCGGCAATGTCATCAGCTGTCAGTGCTGAATAAGCACCATTCTTGATGATAACAGCCTTAGGGTCCTTAGATACGGCACCGTCTTCGCCCCACTTCATGCCTGTACCTGTAAGTCCGTCATATGAGAAGTCCTTATCAGTGATAGCCTTTTTGAGCTTATCGCAGATATCAGAAGCAGACATATCGGCTGTAATGCCTTCCTTCTTCATGAGTTCTGCAAGTACCATTACGCCGTCATAAGCGTCTGCTGCGAACTGGTTAGGAGTTTCGCCCTTGTAAGCGTCCTTATACTTCTTAACGAAATCCTGAGTAGCCTGATCCTGAGCGTCGGCAGCAAATGGTGTAAGGAGCATTACGCCCTCGCAAAGTGAAGTATCAAAGTTCTTGATAGAAAGAAGTCCGTCAAGACCGTCGCAACCGAAGAATGTTGGGTTGTAGTTAGCTGACTTGCACTGTGTAAGGATAAGTGAAGCCTGCTGATAGTAGATAGGCAGGAACACGAGGTCTGCGCCTGCGTTCTTAGCTGCACTGATCTGAGCTGAGAAGTCAGTCTTGCTGTCCTTTGTGAATGACTGCTCTGTAACGATATCAAGACCCTTAGCCTCAGCCTCGGATTTGAATGTGTTGAAGATACCTGATGAATAAGCGTCAGAGCTGTCATAAATTACTGCTATCTTTGTAGCAAGCTTATTTTCTGCGATATAGTCGGCAGAACCTTTACCCTGGTTAGGGTCAGTAAAGCAAACCTGGAAACAGTTATCGTTCTTGATAACGTCCTGAGCAGATGCAGAAGGTGTGAGCTGGAAGATGTTATCCTGCTTTGTCTTTTCAATAACTGCGAGGCAAGAACCTGTTGTTACTGTTCCGACCATTACCTGCATACCATTGTCTTTCAGTGCGTTATAAGCATTTACAGCCTTATCGCCTGAGTCAGCCTCATCGTCCTCGAAAACGTATGAGAGCTTTGTTCCGTTTATTCCGCCTGCGTCATTTACGTCCTTGACAGCAAGCTCGATAGCATTCTTAACAGCAACGCCGTACTGTGCAGCGTCACCTGTGAGCGGACCGCTGCAGCCGATAACGATAGTATCGCTGTTCTTCTTTGCACCGTTTCCGCAACCTGCAAAGCAAGAAACTGCAAGGGCAGCCGAAACTGTTAATGCAAGAATTCTCTTGACATTTTTCATAATAATCTCTCCTCTGATCACATATGTCACTGCATATGCTTTTTTTAATAGTATTAATATAACACGCAGAAGCCCGATTTGTCAATATTAAATCTTACAAATTTAGCGTTATTTACAGTATGTTTATTGTTACAAAAAATATTAGCGTTCACAGAAAATTAATTTTGTGTATTTTCAATGAACGATTTGCAAGTTTTTTGATAATATCCTGCATACATACACCACTGACTTATAAGCTGCATATGATAAAACAGCCACACGAAACCTGTGGTATATGAGATTCAGACAACATAAGGAGTGAACTTATTTGGATATGTTTGACAATCTGTCGTTAGGCAGGATACTTGCTGACGACACAGAGGATAACACACCTGCCTGCCCTTTTCCGAAAGGAAGATTTCCTGAGGACACGCCGCTGGCAATGGCATATGTGCCTTTTCAGATGTGGGAGAAGCCTTATGAGGCAGATGTAGGACTTTCAAGAGGAACTATCTTCCCGTCCATAGACAAACCTTTTATAGGAGAGGAGGCTGTAAAGAATGCCCATACTAAGTGAAAAGGAGAGGCTTCTTAGAAAGATACAGGCTTGCAGCTTTGCTCTTGTAGAGGCTAATCTTTACCTCGACAGCCACCCTACCTGCAGAGATGGTCTGGCATATTTTGCTCGCCACAAGGCAGAAAAAGAGAAGCTTATTGCGCAATACAATGAGAAATACGGACCATTGACGATCACGCAGAACAATTCGTCCAAGAAATGGGAATGGGTAACATCACCTTTTCCGTGGGAAAGGAGTGTTGACTAATGTGGCAATATGAAAAAAAGCTGCAATACCCCGTTAAGATCGCTAATCCTAATCCTGCTTTGGCTAAGGTCATTATCTCGCAGCTTGGTGGCCCTGACGGCGAGCTTGGTGCAGCGCTTCGCTATCTCAATCAGCGTTACTCAGCCCCCTGTCGTGAAGTGCAGGCAATACTCAACGATATCGGCACAGAAGAGCTTGCCCACATCGAAATGATCGGCACTATTATCTATCAGCTGACCCGTGACCTCTCCCTCAAGGAGATAAAAGACAGTGGCTTTGACACCTATTTTGTTGACCACACTACAGGCGTTTACCCTATAGCCGCCTCTGGTGTACCATTTTCTGCGGATACGTTCCAAAGTACCGGTGACGCTATTGCTGATATACACGAAGACCTTGCTGCTGAGCAAAAAGCCCGCCTGACCTACGACAACATTCTCAGGCTTGCTGACGATCCCGATGTCCGTGACCCTATCAAGTTTCTTCGTGAACGTGAGATAGTTCACTATCAGCGCTTCGGCGAAGGACTAAGACTTATTCAGGATATGCTTGACAGCAAAAATTTCTACGCTTTCAATCCTAGCTTTGACAAATAATAAAAAAAGCGGGCTGTTGTTATCAGTCCGCTTTTTTGTACATATATCAAAAATCTTCTTTGTCCATCTGCTTGCCGCTCCTGCTGACCTTTTTATTAAGTATCAGCGAAAAAGCCAGCGTTGCAGCTATGAGTGCTATCATCACAAGCACAGATTTTATTGTCAAATGCTTCAACTGTGCTCCAATATATGTCTGCACAAGCATTTCAGGCATCACTCCCATTATCGAGCCAAGAAGATATGGTCTGTAAGGCATTCGCAGTGCGCCGTGTATCATTGAAACAAGGTCGCCCGGCACAACTACCACTGCCCTTGAAATGTAGGAGGCGAACAGATTATTGTCATGCCCATAATTTACAAGCTTTCGTGCCTTAGGATATTTCATCTCAATAACACGCATGATATCGCCACCCGATATCCGTCCCACAAGATAAGGAACAGTAAAGCAAACCGATAGTCCTATTACGTTCAACAAAATGCCCACCCAGAACGGATATATTGCACCCACGCACACAAAAATAGCCGCAAGCGGGAATACCACCGACAAAGACTTCAATCCATAAAACCCCAGAATAACAAATGCGGCAAGCCACAAATTGTCCGGGCAATAACTGAGTATCTCAGAAAACTCATGGTCCTTCAGAAAAAGAGCACAGCAAATTATTATGATAATAGTTAAAGCAAAGGGTACATATCTTCCATATTTTCGCACAAACCTATCCATAACTCCTCGCTCCTCTCCGATTCTTTAGGGTATTATACCATATTTGAATGTTCAATTAATTATCAATCAATGAAAACTGTGTTACAACTTTCGCTGTCAAAACAAATTTATACTTTATCGTTCGTCAAATTGACCAACCATTCTCATTTTTGCACAATATCCCACTATCACTATAATTTTTATAAGTAGAATTATGTCGTCTTATGTCGTGAAGTGTTCTTAAACAAGTCGATTTCTGTTTTAATTTATGTATATCTGATTAATAGGTTAAATTTGTACAATATTGCTATTGACCAACGTACCAATAATGTTATAATTAATTATAAGAATTATTTGGGAGGTATTTTTATGAGATACACAGTATACAACAAAGCAATGAAACGTCCAGTTTTTCAAACAAATGACCTTGAAGAAGCCATTGACTATACACGCCGCCACCCAAGAAAGTCAAGACGACACTGCATATACGATGACAAACTAAAAACTTTTGATATAAAAAAAATAAGACTAGCCGCAGGAATATAAAACGCACAGGGTGTAGAACTCTGTGCGTTTTTGATGTATTTATGAATAAACAAGTCTTACAGTCACTCTGCTGTAACCGCTCCATGTGCAGGTGAACAAGGTCAGATCCCAGTCGCTGCCACCACCTTTTATGAGCGATGGCGAATCCCAGCCGCTCAGCAGTTCGCTGTTTGTGACAGTATAGTTAAATTCTCTGCCGTAAACATCGGTGAAAATGACCTCGTCACCTGAGCTGAGCTTATCCAGCTTATCAAAAAAGCCTGTGTAATTGTGAGCGCAGATTATAAGATCATTGTCTACACGTCTGCCGCTGTACTGACAAGCTGCGGTATTCATTGCAGCATAGCTCCAGCCACGAGTCACAGGAAACTCCTGCCCCAGTGTCGGGAATGAAATCAAGCCTATATATGAGTTGCCGTCAAGCACGATATCCTTATCCGGGTCATCTATCTCGCTGTCCGTGGATCGACTATCGTCAAAAATGTCAAAGGGTGAACTGCTGTCACTGTCCTCTGCACTGTCTGAGATCTGCGTTTTCAGGTCACTCAGCACAGCCTCCATCCTTTTATTACTTTGCTTTTCATGAAAATAGTTGTAATAATTAAGGGATAATGCCGCCGCTATCAGCATTATCCCCATTATTATCAACAAAAGTCCTAGCTTTTTTTTAGTCACTATTTTTCTCCTGTTGTAAATTGTAAAGGCGAGCCTATGTGGTTTCGCCTTTATTTCTCTTTTCTGCTTACTCTCCAACCTGCCACGATAAGGATAACTCCACCGCCTATAAGTACTGGCACCGGCCAGTTGAGCGAACCAGTCTGTGGTATATTGTCAGGCGTTGAGCTTGATGAATCAGAGCCTGACGAACTGCTGTCAGGTGTGCTTGAACTACTATCTGTATTACTCGAACTGTCTGACTTATATGTGTTCTCTATAAGAAACAGCTTGTCATTGTTTTTGGTAACAACTGTGTAGTTGGCAGGAATATCTATCTCCTTAACTGACCACTCAGCCGCAGTATCGTCTTTCCAGAAATACTCCCAATTGTTGTCAGCGTCAAGAGTAACAGTATCGAAAAGCTTGCCATCACGATATATCTCCACCTTGATATTATCAGGTATGAGCTTTTCCTGACCATCAGGAACAATCCACGACTTCCTTACACCATAATCACTGTCCCTGCCGGGATCTCTTCGTATGTGAACTTGGTGTAAACTGTTATCTGACCCTCAGCCACGATATCCTTATCTATCTCGATAAGTGACGGGGAAGGTGTAAACTTAGCTGTTGTGTTTTCAAAACTCTTGCCTGAAACAAGATACAGACCCTCAGAATCAGCAGAAAGCTTTACTTCACCGTTTGCGTCTGTCTTGCCTGTTGAAACTGGTGTTATGCCATCGGTTTTTGCGTAGTTGTCGAGCGTATCAGCAACAGCCTGCATTTTTGAAGCGTCAGTAAAATCAGACATATCTATAGGATAATCGCTGAACTCGCCGGTAAGGACAAAGTCAGCTTCTTTACGCTCACCGACCTTATATATGCTCCACTCGGCATTACTAACAGTCGTTGTATCATTTTTGCACACTATATCCACATTGATATTATCTGCTGCAGAAGCTGAGATCGTCATACTTCCCAAGGCTGAAACAGCCATTGCCGCCGTACACAAAGCAACCTTTGCAAGCTGAGAAAATTTAAGTTTCATCTTTGCTACTCTCCTTATCAGGTAGATTTTCAACATTATCGTCACTCTCAGAGTTATTGAGCATTGCCACAAGCTCATCATGAGAGATTTTTTTGCGTTTTGAATCCACAAACCACCACACAAGCAGTACCACAAACAACGGTATTGCTACAAAAGGCACGACCACAAGAGAATCGAGCTGAACAGCGTCTGCCGTTATTTTTGAAACACTCTTTGTATCGTCCGCAGTTTCAACTCTCTTTGCACGAACAAGAAGCCTGTGTGAATTGACTCCGTATGGTGTACAGGTAGTCAATGTAACATGATCCTCACCCGGAATAATGTTCAGCTTATCCATTTCATTAGGCAGAACTATATAAACAGCCTCGACCTCATATGTATAGACCTCTTTCAACACTGTTATAGTGAACTCATCGCCCTCTGCAAGCTTATCAAGGTCGCTGAAAAGCTTTGCCGACGGCAGACCTCTATGTGCTGAAATGACCGAATGAGTGTCCGCTCCGCCAACAGGCAGGCTCGAACCCTGCAGATGTCCCACAGCAACATTTAACACGCCGTCACTTGTGCCATGATAAATAGGCAGCTCCACCCTTATAGTCGGAATGGAAATATAGCCCATAACACCCGTCCCCGTGATATCCAGGATATCCTCATAGCCCTTGACCTGATCATAATCCACAAAAGGTCGGGCAAGCTTTGCTATCTCTTCATTATATTTTCTGGCACGGCTGAGTATCTCTTCATTCTCCTTGTCAGAAAGGTCATTTGCCGCTTTCTGATAAGTCGCCACCGCACGGCTTTGCGTTTTTGAATTCCACCAATCGCTTATTGTTGGATATAACATCACGGAGAGCCCCACAAGCAATAACAAGACCAATAAAATTGTAGTTGATTTACCGCTTTTCTTCCTCATGGAGTCCTCCCTGATGCCTGCCGACCGAGATCGGCAGGACAAAGGTAAAAATAAATTCAAAAATTAGTCGTTCTTAGCTCTCTTCTTAGCAATGAGAAGCACACCTGCGCCCAGTACGATAGCTCCGCCTACACCGTAGAAGATCTGAGTACCGATACCGCCAGTTGTTGGAAGTGAGCCGCCCTTCTGGTTTATGATCTTAACTGTTGAACGCTTGTGCCTGAATCAGTGCCGTCGAGCATACGAATGGACTGAAGTGTATTAGCAGGATCATATGTTGTGTCAAACTTGAACTCATATGGATCAGCTCTGTTATACTGAGCAGGAGCTTCTGTCTCAACAAGCTTGTAAGTTGTCTGATCATCAATGCCCTTGATAGTGAACTTACCTGTTGCGTCTGTTATGATAGTGTCGATAGCACCTGCCTCGTTACCAATAGCAAGTCTGTAAACATTCTTGTTTTCCCCGTCACTTATATCAACAAGCTTAAGAACTGCACCATTCTTATCCTGAAGCTGGAACTTAGCATCTGCAAGAGGCTCGCCCTTTTCGTCTACCTTGTTACCAACAAGTGAGAATGTCCAGTCATAAACTGTAACCTTAGGTGTTTCACCTTTCTCCTTACCTGTTGTGTCCTGAGGATTGTTTGAATATGTCAGGTAAGCTGTGTTAGTGTTGTTGTCTTTTGAATTAGGAAGTGTACCTGTTACAACGTTAGCGTTCTCGTTGAGTTTAGCAGAATAGAGAGTTTCAATCTTATCAACATTTGGATATTTTTTCAGAAGCTCCTTGATATCGAAGGTAACATAGAATGTCTCTTTGAAATCAGCAGTGCTTGGATCGTCAACACCTACAGTTGTGTTAGGACCTACTGTAACAGGAGTGATCTCATTGCCGTCAGCGTCATAATACTTGTATGTAAGATTATCATTGAACGTAAAGCCCTCGCTGAGCTGGTCACGAACTGTATATGTATACTTGTCATAAGCTGATACGTCGCTTGGTATAGTTGTTGTGATCTTGAACTCTACATCGTCACCGATTGCATTGTCGCCAACATCGCCCCATGAGTTATTCTCATTATGCTTGATCTGCTTTGTAAGTGTTGGCTTTGTCTTCTTTGGAGTAACGTCTGTTGTGCCTGAAACGTTAAGGATAAGAGCTGAGTTAGCCTTATCAACACCATTATTTTCTGTTGCATCGACAACGAGATAATAGCCAGCACTTGGAACATTGATAGTGTACTCACCGTTAGCTTCATGAGCAGTTACAGACTTACTGTCGATGATGCAGGCAGAAGCGGCTTTTGCAAACTTTGCAGTATCTTCCTTTGTCCAGTGATCTGCGTCTGATATTATCTTTGCAACGTCTACTGCGTTCTCGGCACTGTCAAACTGAGACATATAAGTGCTAAGACCAGGAGTTTTCAGGCTGGTAAGCAGAGCATCGCCATTAATGCCTTTGCCCCACTTGATAGTATTTGTTGCAGATGCCTGGTCAAAGATCTGATAAGCCTTATATACTCTGTTTGTATCAGAATCCTTGATAACAATGTTATTAACGCCAGCATCAGTAGTAGCAAATACTCCGAATGCTGATGTTGCAGCAATAGCTGAAACTGACATAACTGTTGCAGCAGCAAGAGCTGCGAATTTCTTCATCTTCATAATTAATTATCCTTTCATATTTGTGTATTTACAGCGTTTTTTTGCGACGCTTTGTAACTAAAAGTAATGTTGCAGCAACAGTGACTGTTCCGCCTGCCGCCACGAATGGGATAACACCCATGCCGCCTGTTTCAGGCAGCTCTCCCAAGGTTTCCTCAGAGTTGTTATAGACCTGAACATACTGATCGCCGTTCTTTGTCATATCAATACAATTCTCATTTTCTGAGCCATTGTATCTGTAGTAAGCCTTGTATGATGACGTGCTTATCGGCTGACCGTTCACGTCTATTTCCTCAAACCAATAGTAATACTTGTTTCCTTTGACATTATTTTCTTCAAGAGAAACGGCAGTTGACCAGTTGTTATCCGCCGTGAGCGTTATCTGCTTCCACAAGAATACTTCACCGCTAGGTATCGCATCTTTATTAGGAACAGGTGTAACGTTCGTCTTTCCAGGTGAGCCAAGATCATTAGCTGTCACTTCATAAGAGCAGCTGCTATCATCATCGACCTTTGCTGTAAGCTCAACAGTAACATCAGAAGAAATACTGCTCAGATCCAAAGTAAATTTAGTCTTATCCCATGATGAGTTATCAATACCAGACAAACTTATATACTTACTTGTACCTGTCCATGACGGAACGATCTGCTGCTTGTCAGTATCCCAAACGTCCTGATCTCTGTAGAAATCAGCAAGAACGTCGCCTGACGCATTGATAAGTCTTACTCTTGAATATTTGATATCGCCCTTTTCGAGCCATGCATTATTAAGGGTGAAACTGAACTTAGCCGAGCCATACATGGTATACTCAGAGGCAAAGCTTCCGTTCTGAGCCATTTCTGCGCCGTTGCTTGTAAGGATCTTGAATTTTACATTCTGTCCCTTATCCATTGTGCCTGTAAACTTGTTATATTTTTCAGGCACGTCAGCCTTATTTGTTGACCTATAGATATTGAACGTTACCTTATCATTGGTATGAGCATTGCTGTCGCCGTCAGACCATGCCTTTTGCAGGCGAACGTCCATATTTTCTACCTTCTGCGGGGTCTTGGTATTGACGATCGTATCAAAGCCCGTGGCACTGCCGTTATTAGAATAAGTATATGTAACGCCGAAGCCGTCAGGTATATTCTTTTCAAGAACATAGTAATACTTGTCCTTGTCAAGACCGTCAAGAGTTACCGTCCAATTCTTAGACTTTTCCAGAGAAACAGTTTTTATAAGTTTGCAATCTGTTGGTATTCCGTTATCTCCATTCACTCTTGATGTTGAATTTGGTGCAACAGAGGACTCATAAACATCTGCCTCGATCTTGTCGATACCGGCAGGAAGCTCGCTGTCAGCAAGCTTGTTTCCAAGCTCATCACGCCATTCCTTCGTAATGTTAAGTCCCTTGACGTTCGTAACTGTAACATCAGTGTTTTTGCTCATTGCCGTTGCACTGTATACAGCCTCATATCCTGTTGCCATATCGATCTCTTTAATATAGTAGTAAAGCTGCTTGTAATCATTGCCGACCTTTGTATATCCAGGAAGCTTTGACCACTCATGTTTCCAATTATTAGCTTCGTTAAGAGTTACCTCATCACTGCCCCACTGAATATCATCTGGAACACCGCTTAAAACCTTAGTTGTAGACGAGCCAAGAAGGAACTTTACGCTCTCTGCCGAATGATTGCCGTTTCCATCGCTCCAAACCTTGCTTGCAGTTATCTTAAACTCTTTCAGCAGATTTGTTACTCTGAACATATCTCCGTTCTTCACGAACTGATATCCGTCCTCACCGACTTCACTTGGAACTACAGCCGGACGCACTTTAAAGGCAAAATAAATAGGAGTTTCGTCAAGAAGATAACCCTCCGGACTTTGCTTTTCTATAAGCTTATAAAGATGACCCTCAGTATCTCCGGTGCCTGCGGCAGGTTCAAGGTCAAGGTTGTATGAACCGTCAGAATTTACATTAAATGTCTGTGCCTTATCCTGTGCCGAATTTCCCCAAATAACTGATCTTCTGTCCTTCGCAGCATTTTCTTTGAAATCTACTGCCGGGAGCCAATCGTATGTGCCATTTTCCAGCTTAGTATATCTGTAGATCTCAAAAGAAGCCTTGAGCATAATACTATAGTCTCCGCTGTCTACCTTCATAAGCTTAAATGGCTCAACAGTTGTTGATGATGCCTTTGACTGATTTATCAGCTCAAACTCAGAATCATTATCTTCACTGTCATTTACAGCTGAACCGTTTGTGTCAAATGAGATATTATTGAACACATGAACTTTATAGCCATCGTTCTCAGCGTCCTCATCATTTGCAGGACTGCCTGTATAAACGTAAACTAATTTCAGGTGACGCTGATCCGGAACGTTTATTTCAAGTTTCTTTACAAAATCTCGTGTCTTCGCTGTCAGTGCGGAACACTTTACAGCCGAAAGCATTTTTTCATTGCTGACTTCAGTGTTTGAAAAGCCGCTGCTATCCCTGTATTCATATTCGACTCTGAAAACACCGCCCGCCTTCTCAGAAGAAACCTCTTCCACAGGAACGGATATGCTTTTGCCAAAATCTGACCACTCGCCGCTCTTATCGGCAAATGCCTTTACTTCCTTGAAGCTGTTGCCGTCCATATAGCCATAAGCCACATAGTAACTCTTTATATTTCCGTTTTCGTAGCCCTCAGGCAAAGTCAGATCAATAGTACCCTTAGCGCCAACAATACTTTCACTTGGAATAAAGTTAGCGATAAACTTGGCCTTTTCGTTGGTAATAACATCTGCACTGCAGGAAACTGTGCTGTCAACTACCTCCGGATCTGATATCACATAACTGTAATCACTCACAGCAAGCTCTGCACCCGTATCTGCGTCAAATACCTTGATAGACTTCAGATCCATATCAACAGCGGAATTGCCATTTATGCTTACCGTTTTTGTCTGAATGTTACCCTGAGCGTCCTTTGTCTTAACTACAGCCGTGCCTCCGCACTTGATAACATCGTTGAGAGTTATCATTCCGCTTGTAGAACATTTGAGCTTTTTAGGGTTAACATCAATGGTATAAGTTATCTCACAGCCGGTGGACTTCGGAGAAGAAGTTTTCTTCAAGTTCTTTTCCTTAACTGTCTGCGTCTGACTTCTCTCCGGATATTTTCCAGTTTTATCCTGAACTTTGTTTTTGAACGCTGCAGTACCATTCTTGTAAACACCATTCTTAACATCATCGACCTTTACAAGTGTACTGTAGTAAGCTGTCCAAGCGTCCTGCTGATTCCATGCAGTCTTGAAAGTTACTGTATTGGCTGTCTTATCATAGAAATATTCAAACTGAGTTGTTTGTGCAAAATCATACTTATCAGAACTATTTCCAAATGAATACTTGAGATAATCCTTGTTCTCGTAGAATATCATTCCCGCCGGAAGCGTGTCCACGATCTCGACATTATCGTTACGCTTATAAGTGCCGTCCTTATTGATATCAAGCCGCCAATCAAACCTGTAATACTCAACACCATTTACAGTAACAACAGGCAGGCTGCTAAGATCATGCACTGTGTCGCCTGCTACACTGCTTGCAGCGTCATACTTTTCATAAGGCGCTTTGGAGCTGTCGCCTATAGTAAACTTAGTCTTATCTGCACTAGGCTCGAATGTTTCACCTTTATAAGTAGCCTTGTTATTTACATTTATAATAGTACCTTCGTCAAAACCTGTTACATCTACGGTACTGCTATACTGTATCTGCACAAGGTTTATATTGTCAAATTCTTCACTATCATTGAACTTTATCTCAAACGAAGTGTTGTCGGCATTAGATACTACAGTGTAATTTGAACTGTCAAGCGGTTCATAGCTTCCTGTTCCATTTCTCTGAACATACATGATAATGGAATCAGTGTCAAGAACGCTCTTTATTGACTTACCATCATTTGACGTAGCGTTCATTATATCGCTTATAGTCTTGCCCCTAAAGGAACCGTTTGTCTGCTTGACCTCTACCTGCCACTTATATGTAACACTGCTTCCGTCCTGAGAAATGTCAAGAACTGTTTTTGACTTCTCGTTTACAGGCTTATAATAAACTGTCTTGTCAGAATGGAATCCGTCAATACCTGCAGTATTTTTCACTGCATAATTTCCATTGCTGTCAGGGTCGCCAAGATCATAGTCGGCAACCTTTGTTTCATAGGAAATAACTACCTCGTTATTGTCACCTATTCTGTCAGGCAAAACAAGCCCACCGTCACTTGCAACTGTTGCATCAAAGGTATCATTTCCAACCTTTATGCTGACAATCTGTCCTGCTTTAAGCATATTATCAGTTATTGTCTTGCCTTTAAGGGTAGAATTTTTGTCATTACATTTAACAGTTACTTCCCATTTGAGTATACCTAACGTGTTATTATCTATCCAACCACTTTTTGATATCTGATACCTATTATAAACAGTTTCACTTGATGTGATATCAGACCATGGTTGGCTTTTATCAGGTCTTTGCATTTTAACTGTATTTGTAGTTTCCGCCTTGTCAGGATCGATAGCTGTCACATACTCGATAGTAATTTTCGACGCTGTTGTTTTATCGTCAAACGTAAGCGTGTTTCCGTCAAGTGTGTATTTTACATCTGAACCATCATCAACTTTAAGTGCAAAGCTTCCTGGCTTTGCACCAGGGAATGCTTCATCATAAAGGTGATAGCCCTTTAGGTCTGCACCGCTAGGGTTGCTTACAACAATTTCCCATGTGACTTCGTTATTGTCGTAGTCAACATTCTTGCCTGTTTTTGAGATCTTATCCTTCTTTGACTCCGAATAAATAGTTTTATCTGCTTTTACTCCATTTCCGTCCTTATCATATGTGGTGGATTTGTTTTCCACCTTACCTGACATAACGAAATTCGGGTCGCTTGTAGGATATGGGGTCGTGTAGCTTATGGTAACATTTTCTTTGCTGAATCCATCGCTGAAAACAAACTTTCCGCTTGACGCGTCATAGCTTCCTGCACCCTCAGGTGAAACAGTGAAGCTTCCGTCAACAGCATCCTTAAAAAGCTTGTCCTCGATCCTGTCAAGAGGCTTCTTTGCAGGATTGTCCACTGTGATAGTCCACCTAACTCCGTCAGCAGTTTCGCTTGCGTCCTTTATGGCAGACATAGTGAGCGGAGTAAAACCGTCTATTTCAACCGTCTGACCGCCTATCTCAACAGTGGTCTTATCACCTGTATCTGTATCCTTACGCTTTACATTACCCTCAAAGCTTGCCTTACCGCTTATAGCGTCCTTCTCATTTTTCTGTTGATATCGCTCGTCAAACTCAATAAAAAGATACTTCTTTCCATCTATCTCGTCGACTCTGTACTTACCTGAAATTTGATTACCTTCAAGGAAGTTAGTATCCTCGACATTGCCCCAGTTTCCGCCTGACGGTATACCGCCCTCAGGCAGGCTAACATTATCGTCGATAGGGAAATAAATATACCTATTGGTCATTTCGCCCTTGTCAAAATTAAATTCCACATTGAATTCGATCTTTTTAGATTGGTCTTTTCCTGAACCGACCGCATCATAGGATTTTATCGTGACGCTATTCGCATCCTTGTAAGAATAGCTTCCGCCGTTATAGGAAACATCTCCACCTGCCACGGAAGTACCCTCAGTGGCACTTATTGCAGGCATAACAAGACTTGCCAGCACTGACACTGTCATAACTACAGACAGCACCACACCGAACAAGCGACTGCGTTTTTTCCTTTCATTTTCTTTTAGATATTGCCGAACTTTACCGTTAAAATTCTGCAAAACGGATCACTCCCTCCGAAATTATACACTATTTATAATAAACGCTAGTCCACTGTGCCTATCCTTTTAAAAGATATATCCTCAGTGAGACCTTTCCAAGCACTGCTTCCTCAGCAATACAGCCTATCCTCTTTGTACGGCTGTCAACAGACGTAGATCTGTGGTCGCCCATAACGAATATTCTCTCGTCAGGCACCTGATAAGGCAACTCAATATCACATTCTCCCAGAGCTTTGCCGTCAACATACGGCTCATTCAAGGTTTTTCCGTTGACGATAACAGTACCGTCCTCCTTGATATCCACCACATCTCCTGCTGTAGCGATAACACGTTTCAACAGTATCTTATTATTATAATAAAACGCAACTATATCGCCCTTCTGAAAGCTTCCACGCTTTCTGCACACCACCAGCTCGTCGTCATGCAAAGTCGGCGTCATACTTGTACCCGTTACTCTTAAAACAGGCAAAAATAACATTGATATGATCACTGCTGCTGCTGCCACAACAAGAAGCGACGCCACGGTGCTGCGGAGTATCCTAAGATATTCCCGCCTTTCATGATGCTTTTTTACCACCCGCTCGAGTGTCTGGACATCAGGAAGCTCAGGTTTTTTTAACACCTCGTTCTTGCTATCTGCCGCCATGATCTTCCTCCACTACCGGCTGCTCAACAACCAGCTTGTGACCTGTCAGTGCAGCTACCTGCCGCTCCAGCCTGTCAAGTCGGTCAGTGATACTTTTTTTATCTTCGAGCTTTTGAAGAAGCTTTTCATTCTCTGTGTTAAGCTTATCATATTCTTTTCGCAGATAAAGCATTAACTCGAGCAGCTCATTTTTCGACAATTTTTCAAGCGTCTTATCCTTCAAAAGCTTCACCTCCGACGCAGTATGTCTATATATTTACAAGTATTATATCACTTGATTTTCCATTTGTCAATCCCACAATATATCATATTTGTATTTTATTGCATATAAATATACTGATAGTTCGCACAATATTGATTTATCATTTTCACAGTGCCGGCAGATGATAAAACGGCATATTTATTAGCCTTGAACATGAAACAATACGAAACCTGCGTTTTTACGCTAATTGCAACTTTCCCCCAAAAAATCTTTCCTATTTTGATTATAGCAGCCTGCATAGTCAATATTTTAACATTGTATACTAATACTGTATTTATTAATATTTTGTAAACTTTGATAAATAACTTTCTATCATTAGCCAAATATTAATCCTACCCCAGATCGGTCCTTATTTAACGACAAATGTTCACTGCAAAGCAAGCAAACTTTACATAACTACATCGACAAGCTTTCGAACTTTACACGTTCAACAAAGCAAGAAAAAATCGGCAAATTTCATGTATTCACCGATCTATCATCAATTTTGCTTTCTCACAACAGCATATTCATCATCAAGCCTGTAATAAGGACAGCTATATTCGCTGTCGCTCATTGATCTGTATGCTTCGTCCTCATCAAGATCGACCATGCAGCAGTAACATTCACAATCCTCATCAAAAACGTAATTCACACAGCTTTCGCAACGGCTGACTATTTTCTTCGCCTTTGTCATAACAGCCTCCTATTTAAGCACCTTTTTAAGTATACTATTTATAAATACAAGTGCGTCCTCATTTTTTTCATATCACTATCTGAAACACTGGAAAATTTACCAAGTATATCATCAAGTATCTCGTTTTTCATCTTTTCCATAAAGCGCATAGCTTCGTCAGTGAGCCTGATGTTGATAACTCTGCGATTATCGGGGTTTTGCATTCTGATAACAAAACCCTTGTCAACAAGCTGTGCCACAGCCCTTGTTGCCTGCTCATTAGAAGTGTTTATCTTGCTTGCAAGCTGTGACATTGTGAGCGTTCCCTCAATACATAGTGACAGCATTATTATCTGCTGAGTTCTTGTTATATCATACTTTTTCTTATCAAACGTATCAAATACCAATTTTCTGCTGAGAGGGTATATCTCATACATTGACATGATACATTCACGACGTACATTGTCTACCATTTTTACTTCCTCCACATAAAGCTAATTACAACGTATTTTCATTGATTTTTCCACACACAGTAATTATAACATACGCTTCTCATTTGTCAATAGCAGAATTATATCAATATTTGATTTTGTTAAGTTATTCTTTTAGGGGTTTTGTTTATGAAGATAGATTATATGCGCATGACAAGTTTTAGAATTTTACCAATTTACAAAAAGTTCAGTCGAAATTTCTGTAAATTATAGCTGCCAGCTTAACACAAGACGGTAAGAATGTGGTATAATAGTTAATGAAGTAAAAATAGATTATGGAGGTTTAAAGTATATGTTGTGTACTGAGTGTAAAAAAGAGCAAGAAAAACGTATTCCTAACGAGGAAAAAGAAAATGCACAGCCCGCCGAAAAAGTGTGCAGCGACGTACATACAACACTGAAATCAAAGCGTTCAGCCGCTTTGATACTTGTGACTGGTGCTACGCTTATGCTTATAATTGTGTTCATTCTTTTTTGGCTTATCATGTTGCCAAATCTGCCACAAGACAACAGCGTCCTTGCGAATAACTGTGCAAATATATGCCAGACCGCTAAGGAATATATCGGGATCTGATCTTCAAGACGATCTGCTCCTGCCTTCGGGCGGGAGTTTTTTTTGTTTTATGGCGATTTTACAAGCTTTTTACGGCACCTGCATTGACATCATATTCGTTTGGCGGTATAATAATACAGTATGATATAAGATGCCTTTCTTACGATAGGAGTTAGGAGAAATAAGAATATGAATAACAAGGTCTACGATAACAGAGAGTTATCATGGCTTAAATTTAACGAGAGAGTTCTTGAAGAAGCTCAGGTCAGTGCTACACCGCTTCTTGAAAGATTGCTTTTTCAGTCGATATTTGCAAGCAATCTTGACGAGTTTTTTAGAGTGCGTGTGGGTTCACTTTATGATTCCTCGCTTGTGGACGACGATCATAAAGACAACAAGTCCAAAATGCGTCCATCTGAACAGCTTTCTGCAATATTTGAGCGTGTTCATGAGCTTATACCAATAAAAGATAAGACATACAAAGCTATCTGCGAGGAACTGGAGCTTAAAAATATAGTACATAAAAACATAAAGGCTCTTACTGAACAGGATAAGAAATTTCTTGAAGCTTATTATGCCTATGAGGTCAAGCCGTTTCTTAACGCCTTTATTATCGATAAAAGACACCCTTTCCCGTTTCTTGCAAATCAAAGTATTTATGCGGTTGCAAAACTCGCTTCAAAGTCTGCCGTCACAGTGGGTATAGTTAGCTGTAACGAGAAATTCCAGCGTGTGATCTTTCTTCCTGATGACGAGGGGTGCATAAGCTATATCCTTGTAGAAGAGCTTATTCTCCATTATGCCGACAAGGCATTTGAGGGCTATAAAATAGAAGAAAAGGCTCTTATGAGAGTGACACGAAACGCCGATATCGACGTTGACGAGGGCTTTGACTCGGAACTTGATTTCAGACAAAATATGTCTGAGCTTATCAACAAGCGTAAACGCCTTTGTCCCGTGAGATTGCAGCTTTCAAAGCAAATATCCGACACTGTGCTGAACGAACTGCTTTCAAGGTTGGAGCTTTCGGAAAAGCAAGTCTTTGTAGAGAAAACTCCCCTTGATATGTCCTATGTGTTCGCTGTGTTTGACAAGGCGGCAGACAGAAAAGAGCTTTTCTTCCCGAAGCAGGAGCCGCAGCCCTCTGCGATGATAGACCCGTCAAGGTCAATGATAGAGCAGATAGACGAAAAGGATCTTTTTCTGCACTATCCTTATGAGTCCATAAAGCCTTTTATCAGGCTTCTTGACGAGGCGGCTAAGGACGAAAGCGTTACGTCTATCAAGATGACTTTGTATCGTGTGGCGAAAAATTCAAAGGTTATAAAAGCCTTGTGCAACGCCGCAGAAAATGGTAAAGACGTGCTTGTGCTTGTGGAACTGAGGGCACGTTTTGATGAGGAAAACAATATAGGTTGGTCAAAGCTTCTCGAGGAGTCAGGCTGTCATGTAATGTATGGTCCACAGGGGCTTAAAGTCCATTCAAAGCTTTGTCTTATTACAAGAAAAGTTGGCGACAGCGTAAAGTACACTGTTCAGGTGGGTACAGGAAACTACAACGAAAAGACCGCAGGGCTTTACACAGACCTTTGCCTTATGACGTCAAACAATGACATTGCTCAGGATGCTTGCGAGGTGTTCAGAACGCTGTCAATGGGCGAGCTTGTGGAAAGCTCAAAGTCACTTATGGTCGCTCCCCACTGTCTGCAAAACAAGGTAGTGGAGCTTATGGATAATGAGATAAGCATTGCAAGAGCAGGCGGTGAGGGATATGTTGCCGCAAAGCTCAATTCTCTTACTGATAAGGTGCTTATGGACAAGATAATAGAATGTTCTCAGGCAGGCGTGAAGGTAGAGCTTGTCATAAGAGGTATATCCTGCCTTGTGGCAGGCGTGGAGGGAGTTACTGACAATGTGCAGATACGCTCAATAGTAGGCAGATATCTTGAACACGCAAGGATATATATTTTCGGCACAGGTGTTCGCAAAAAGGTATACATATCCAGCGCAGACTATATGACAAGAAACACCACAAGGCGAGTTGAGGTCGCCGCACCTATCCTCAGTGAAGAAGTAAAAAAACGTGTCCTCGATATTTTTGACACCCAGATGCAGGACAACGTAAAAGCAAGGATAATGCAGCCTGACGGAAAATATGTCCGTGCAGAGCGTGGAGATATCGCCATTGACGCACAAAGCAGATTTTACGCTGAAGCATACGCCAATGCACCAAAGCCTGCTCCTGTTAATGATTCAAAGGCTGTCGAGCCTGAAAAGGATAAAAAGGGCTTTTTAGGCTGGCTCAAAAGGCTTTTCAGAAGAAAAAAGAAATGATATACAATGCGGTCATATTCTATATGGCTGCATTTTTTGTACAAAAAATGGGACAGACCTTCGCCTGTCCCTTAAATTTTTATTCATTACTTATTATCCGCAAAAGCGTTGTTGATAGCTGAAACAAGTCCCTTGATAGAAGATACGATGATATCTGAGTGTCTGCCGACGCCCCAATACATCTTATCACCGCAGGAAATTCCAACATACGAAACAGCCTCAGATGTTGACTTTCTTTCAAGAGCGTGTTCTGTGTATGTTTCCACGGTAAAATCAAAGTTCAAAGCCTGCTTGATAGCATTTGCCACAGCGTCAAGACGTCCATTACCCTCTGCTGTATGATCGTCTGTTACGCCGTTTACTGAAGCTGTGATAGCGGCACAGATAGTGCCGTTTTGCTTCTGAACATAGTGTGCTTCAGGAATGTCAACAGGTGCGCACTTGTTGAGGTACTCGTCCTTGAATATCTTGTATACCTCATCAGGCATAAGCTCCTTGTGCTTGTGGTCTGAAACAGCCTTTACCTTGTAGCCAAAGTCCTCTCTCATCTTCTTTGGAAGATCGTAGCCGAACTGATTTTGGAGGATAAAGCCTATTCCGCCCTTGCCTGACTGTGAGTTTATTCTGATAACGTCACCGTCATACTCTCTGCCAACGTCATGCGGATCGATAGGAAGATAAGGAACTGTCCACTTGTCACAGCTCTTTTCTTTTCTCCAGTTCATGCCCTTTGCGATAGCGTCCTGATGTGAGCCTGAGAATGCAGCGAATACAAGTGCGCCTGAATATGGGCTTCTGTCATAAACCTCATTCTTGTAACTCTCTCGTAAAGCTCTACCAGCGCAGGCATATCTGAGAAGTCCAGCTTAGGGTCAACTCCGTGAGTGTACATATTAAGTGCGATAGTAACGATATCAGCATTACCTGTTCTCTCGCCATTGCCGAAACAAGTACCCTCTATTCTGTCAGCACCTGCAAGCAGACCCATTTCGCAGTCTGCCACTGCACAGCCTCTGTCATTATGTGGGTGAAGTGAAACTATAACGTTCTCTCTGTTGTGAAGAGTGTCGCACATATACTCTACCTGCTGAGCATAAACATGAGGCATTGACATTTCAACTGTTACAGGCAGGTTGATGATGACCTTGTTATCAGATGTAGGCTGCCAGATGTCGATAACAGCGTTGCAGATATCTCTTGCAAACTCAGGCTCTGTGCCTGTGAAGCTCTCAGGAGAATACTCGAATATGATATTTCCCTTAGCGTGCTTTTTATACTCGTTACAGAGCTTTGCACCGTCTGTAGCTATCTTGATTATCTCTTCCTTAGACTTTCGGAAAACCTGCTCTCTCTGTGCAACAGATGTTGAGTTGTAAAGGTGGACAACAGCGTTCTTTGCACCGTCGATAGCTTCAAATGTTTTCTTTATGATATGCTCTCTTGACTGTGTAAGTACCTGAATAGTAACATCATCAGGTATCATGTTCTTCTCAATAAGTGTGCGGCAGAACTCATATTCTGTTTCAGAGGCGGCAGGGAAACCTATCTCTATCTCCTTGAAGCCAATCTCAACGAGCTTTGTGAAAAACTCCAGCTTTTCTTCAAGGCTCATAGGAATGATAAGAGCCTGATTGCCATCTCTCAGGTCAACAGAACACCATGCAGGAGCATGGTCAACATACTCTTTTTCAGCCCACTTCATGCACTTTACAGGAGGCATATAATAGCCTCTCTCATACTTTTCTACGTTTTTCATGTCAGTTCCTCCTTATAAATATAAAGCCGATAATTATTTTGATAGTGATGTGGAAAAGGGCATAAAAAAATCGCCGCTCCTACCAATAAGGAGAGACGAGCTTTGCCGTGTTACCACTCTCATTCATATACGGTTCACACCGCATATCTCAGCCGCATCTATCAATGCGTATCTCTATAACGGGAGAACCCGTGAGCGGCTAATAAGATTTCACCGTTCAAGCTCGAGGACGAGTTATCACAAATTCCGCATACCGTCTTGCACCCACCGACGGCTCTCTGTAATGTCAGAACTTTGCTTTTGTTCCTGTCAACGCCTTTGTCATATTGTTTTTATTATACCCATACTTCCCGCTTTTGTCAATAGGACAATTGTTGATTTAACAATTTGTTAATATTCGGTGCTAAATCGTTTTCCCTGACGTTAAATGCAGGTGCAGGCGTCCCCTGCAAAATAATCTTAAAATATTCTTATTACACTTTTCAAATTCTTAAAAGTATCTTAATTAGCCTTTCTGTCGGTTGACAAAGAATAAGCAATGGTCTATAATAATAGATGCTGGCTGAGGGGGTTACCCCTCATACTTTTGTACAAAAGGGGATCTGTAACATGATATTTGAAAGCATAAAAAAACTTGTAACATATGGTCTGGAAAGCGGACTTATCGAGGAGAGCGACAGAGTTTACACTACAAACAGGCTTCTTGAAGCCCTTGACCTTGAGGAATATGACGAACCAGCGGAGGAGTTTTCTGACGTTGATCTTGAAAGCACTCTCAAAGAGCTTCTCGATTACGCTGTGGAAAAGGGTCTTACAGAAGATTCAGTTGTATACAGAGATCTTTTTGACACAAAGCTCATGGGGCTTCTTACTCCAAGACCGTCAGAGGTAGACACAAAGTTCTGGGGACTTTACAACCACCAGTCTGCAAAGGTCGCAACTGACTATTTCTACAAGCTTTCGCAGGACACGGACTACATAAGAAGATACAGAGTAAAGAAGGATATGCGCTGGATAGCTCCAACTGAGTACGGCGACCTTGATATAACTATCAATCTTTCTAAGCCTGAAAAAGACCCGAAAGCCATTGCAGCGGCAAAGCTTGCAAAGCAATCGGGATATCCTAAGTGCCTGCTGTGCTATGAGAACGTGGGATATGCAGGACGAGTGAACTCCCCTGCAAGACAGAACCACCGTGTTATATCCCTTAAAATAAACGGCACAGACTGGGGACTTCAGTATTCCCCATATGTTTATTACAACGAGCATTGTATCCTTTTCAATAAGAAGCATACTCCTATGGTAATAGACCGTTCGGCATTTGAGAAGCTTTTTGACTTTGTCAGACAGTTTCCGCACTATTTCATAGGTTCAAACGCTGACCTGCCTATCGTTGGCGGATCTATCCTTTCGCACGAACATTTTCAGGGCGGTCATTATACTTTTGCAATGGCGAAAGCCCCTGTTGAAGAAAAGATAGTTTTCAAGGGCTTTGAGAACGTTGACGCAGGTATCGTTAAATGGCCTATGTCCGTTATCAGAATAAACAACGAGGACAAAAACGCTCTTGTTGACCTTGCTGACAAGATACTCAAAGCTTGGAGAGGCTACACCGACGAAGAAGCGTTCATTTACGCTGAAACTGAAGGCGAGCCACACAACACTATAACACCTATCGCAAGAATGAGGGACGGCAGATATGAGCTTGACCTTGTGCTTAGAAACAACATCACAACCGAGGAATATCCTCTTGGCGTTTATCACCCGCATCAGGAGCTTCATCATATAAAGAAAGAAAATATCGGTCTTATCGAAGTAATGGGTCTTGCAGTGCTTCCGTCAAGACTTAAAGGCGAAATGGAGAAGCTTGCTCAGGTTCTGGTCACAGAGGGAACAGAGGGTGTACGCCGTGACAAGCTGATAGAAAAGCACGCTGATTGGGCTGAGGAGATATCAAAGAAAAACAGTATAACAGCCGAGAACGTTCATGAGGTCTTGCAGAAAGAAATAGGCATCGTGTTCGCAAAGGTGCTTGAACATGCAGGCGTTTATAAGAGAAACAAAGACGGAAAAGCTGCATTTGAAAGATTTATAGACTATGTGAACAACAAGTAATAAAGAAAGAGGTGAACGCCCGTATCTCGCAGAAGAGATCCTGCAAGGGTGCGGGCATTTTTATGCTCAGATTTACAAGACAGCATATAAAGGAAACAGCAATAATTCTGGCAATAGTCATTTTTATAGGCACACTGTGGTTTTTAGGCTACAAAAGGCATATAAGAGATACGATCAATCAGGCTTATGACGTTACGCCCATATCCGCCATACAGTTACAGCTTGCTTCGTCATCAAAGGCTGATAAGCTTATGATAGTGGCTCACCCTGATGACGAAGTGCTTTGGGGCGGAGGACATCTTTATGATAAAGGCTATTTTGTTGTGTGTGTAACAAACGGAAGAAATAAGGTGCGTTCTCAGGAGTTCAAGGACGTGGTGACTGCCTCGGGCAACGAGTGTATAATGCTTGAATATCCTGATAAAGTCAGGGGTAAGCGTGATGATTGGGCGCTTGTTAAGGACGGTATCGAATCTGACCTTGAAAAGATAATGACCTGCAAGGATTGGAAGCTTATAGCTGTGCATAATCAAAAAGGCGAATATGGTCATATCCACCATGTAAACGTGCATAATTACGTCACTGAGATATACGATAAAAACGATATCCAGTGCGACCTTTACTGCTTTGGCAAGTATTACAAGGCTAGCCGTCTGAAAGTGGTGGACAGCACTTTGCCAAAGATATCAAAAGAAAGATACGAGTTCAAGAAAAAGCTTGCAGATATGTATACCTCTCAAAAGAAAACTGTAGACAAGCTGTGGCATATGGCTTATTATGAGGATTGGACGCTGTATAAACGCTACAGTGAACACCCTGAAATGAAAAAACAAACTGCAACTGCGCTGGGAGTGGCTGTGAATGAGGCTCAGTAAGAAAAATATAATACATCTGTGTGTGCTTACAGGGATATATCTTCTCTTTGTGCTTGCATTGACAAGATTCAAGTTCGCCTATGGCTCTGAGCTTGACTGGGGCGGACAGCATTATGCTATCCCTGATTATTTCAGAAAGCTCTTTTACAAAACAGGGGACTTTTTTTCCTCCTTTGCCCCGAACATAGGTTGTGGTGAGAACATCTATAATCTGTCATATTATGGGCTTTATTCGCCTATAATACTTTTTTCTTATCTTCTGCCATTTGTGAAAATGTCCACCTATATACAGATAGTATCCATAATAGGCATTATAGCAAGCCTGTGGATATTCTATATATGGATGCGGCAGAAATTCACAGACAACACAGCGTTTGCACTGAGCTTTGTGTTTCTCTTTTCAGCGCCCCTTATCTTCCACAGTCACAGGCACATAATGTTCGTGAATTATATGCCGTTCCTGCTTTTAGGCTTTATGGCTATCGAGGATTATTTTGAGGGCAAGAGAAAATACATGGTGACGCTTTGGGCATTTTTGATGCTCATGACAAGCTATTTCTTTGCAGTGTCGGGTCTTGCGGCAATGGCAGTGTATGGCGTTTACCGCTGGCTGAAAATAAATGAAAAGCCAACTTTCAAGAAGTTCTGCAAAGACGGAACAGCATTCGCTTTCAGGCTTATCCTAGCAGTGATAATGGCGTGCGTGCTTATCCTGCCGACACTGCACTGTATGCTCTCAGGCAGAGAGGCAGGCAACAGCCATGTTGATCTCAAGTCGTTCATACCAGGCGTAAACTTGAAATTCCTGCTCTATTATCACTACTCAATGGGACTTTGCCTTTTCACAGTGCTTAGCATAATATCAGCGGTGTTCTCAAAACAGCGCTGCAGAAGATTTCTTGGGATCGTTATGATGGTAATAGCCACCTGCCCTATAATAGTCTATATGTTAAACGGCACACTGTATGTTGACCCGAAAGTTCTTATACCTTTCCTTCCTCTTGGTATGCTCCTTTTCGGACACACCTATTTTGATATAATAAGAGGAAAGCTAAAGCTTAAACCACTTGCAGTGATAACCCTTTTAGTTGCACTGGCAGGAGTTTTCTGGTTCAAGACCACCAAAAAAGTGGAGTTTTATATTATCCTTGACTTTGTTGTGCTTATGTCGAGCCTGTTTGTATACAGACGTTGCAAAAAAGAGTTCATACTTAATATAGGAATGTCCCTTTGCCTCGTGGTATCCACAGTATATGCAAACTTTGCAGACAAGCTTGTGCCTTTAAAAGAACTTGACTATGATAACAGCAGTGATATGAATACACTTGCAGACTATGTCGGCTCGCAAGAGGAGATATCGAGAACCTCAAACTGCGTTGACGAAGTGAACACAGTGAACATGATATATAATGCAGATTATTACACCATGTCAATATATTCCTCACTGCACAATAAAGATTACAACAAATTTTATTACAGCGAGATATACAACGAAAATTCATACCGCAACACTTCCCTGACCACTCAGACACGAAGCCTTATTGCTGATATGTATTTTTCAAACAGATATCTTATCACTGACGACCCGGTAAAGGCAGTGTCAGGCTACAAGAAGATAAAAGAGAGCGGAAGCCTTTCACTTTATGAAAACAATGACGTTCTGCCTTTCGGATATGCTACCAATGCTCTTATCGGCAGAAAAGAATATAATTCCCTGAATTATCCTTACTCAGTGGAAGCTCTTTTCAATAATATAATAGTTGAGGATAAGACGGAAAAGTCATTTTCATCTGATATCAAAAAAGTACGCTCCATCAACTTTACAGAGTGCGACCAGATAAAGCGTGAATGGGGAAAATACACCATTGACGCCAAAAAGCCTTTCACTCAGGAGATAACGCTTCCCGAAACGCTCACGAACAATGAGATAATGTTTGTATCTTTCAATGTGAACAACGATATAAAGGGTGGCAGAAAGGACGCTTGGGTGTCCATAAACGGCAATAAAAACAAGCTCACTGCACCCGATTGGAAGTATTACAATAATAACAGACGTTTTGAATATGTCATAACCACAGGTCAGGACTATAGTGCAGACAGCGTTAAGGTGAATTTCTCTGACGGCAAGTATGAGATAACCAACGTTCGCTGTTATGTCATCGACAAAGACAGCCTTGTGCGTGACGTTGACCCGTTCATGATAGACAAGAAGACCTCTCACGGAGATGTGATAAACGGCACTATAGACGTTAAAAATGACGGCTATTTCACTATTTCCATTCCGTATACCGACGGCTTCACCGCTGAGATCGACGGCAAAGAGGTGCAGTGTGAAAAGACCGACACTGCATTTCTTGGCTTCAAGATACCAAAAGGCAGCCACAGCATAAAGATAACCTTTACCGCACCGTTGCTCCACAAGGGCATAGTTCTCTCAGGGGCAGGCTTGCTGATATTCATAGCTTGCGTTATTATTGACAGAAGAAAATCAAAAGCTTCAAAGTAGGGAAAAAAATAAAAGCGACAGAAATCCAGATCTGTCGCTTTTTTTGTCGTATGTTTAGGTTTGTCTATTCACTTATTACATAAAATATGATAAAATAACAGAGTGATTGTGTGACTTTTGTCAAAGGTTCTGTCTGAATCCCTCACCAATGGTAACATTTTCGTATGCAAGCTCACGCATTTTCAGCATTACGTCATGTGGAGTTTCTCTCATTCCGCCCGTTGCCCAATCTATTATTATTCCGCAATAGCCATGAGAATAAAAATCGGCAAAGAACTTCGCCTTATCGGAACGCTTTCTGGTTATAGCAACAGCGTGATAGAAAAATCTGATGAACAGCTTGTGCATACTTCTGAAAAGATAATGCTCGAATATCTTTTCGTTGCTTTTTAGCGTGTTTGAGTAAAAGCGCTTGTCTTTAAGCATATTTACGAGAAATCCTTCAAGACGCTCATACCAGTTGTCGTAGTTTACGCCTTTGGTGATGTCAGCGAAAAGCTCGTGAAGATAGATATAGCTCAAAAGCTCATATTTATCCTGAAAATGGTAATAAAAAGATTGGCGGTTAAGACCGCACTCACCTGTTATATCGGATATGGATATTTTATCAAAGGGTTTTTGCTCGCAGAGTTTTTTCAGTGAATCACACAAAGCACTTTTGGTTATCGCAGAGCTTGACATTTAACTACATTCCTTTCAGATTCATAACGACAAAAGGTCTTTTTTGAGAAAAAATCAGACTAAGCTGAATTAATGTCAAAAAAGCAGACAATTCGCGCTAACTTTTATTATATCATAATTTTATGAAATTTCAATAACTTTTTATAAATATTTTTCACAGGGGGAAACGGCATGAAAAACAATATCATCACAGAATTTATAAATGGTCAAAGCTGTAGAGCGTATGAAGCCCTGGGAGCAGTAAAAATGGAGAACGGCATAAGATTTTCCACCTATGCGCCCCATGCAAGGAAGGTAGAGCTTTGCCTGAACGGAGATATTATCCCTATGGAATGCGACGAGCAAGGGGTATGGAGCGTTGAACGCCCTGCAAAAGAGGGTGACATTTATCAGTATGTTATCACAACGCCTACTCTTGAAAAGCACTACCGCTCAGACCCTTTTGCGGTGTACAGCGAGGTAAGGCCGAAAAATGCGTCTGTGGTGTATGATATAAACAGCTATAGCTGGAATGACCAAGAATGGCTCTCAAAGCGTGACAAATGCTATGAAAAGCCTATGAACATATATGAGGTGCATTTCGGCTCGTGGCGCATAAAAGAGGGAAAAGAAGAAACCGACCGCTTTTACACCTATGAAGAAATGATAGACCTGCTCATACCTTATGTAAAGGAAATGGGCTATACCCATATCGAGCTTCTGCCACTGACGGAATATCCTTATGACGGCTCATGGGGCTATCAGGTGTCGGGATATTTCTCCGCAACCAGCCGTTACGGCGACCCCAGAGGCTTATGAAATTCATAGACGCTTGTCATGCGGAAAATATCGGCATTATTCTGGACTTTGTGCCCGTACATTTTGTTCGTGATTTCTATGCCCTGCACATATATGACGGAAGCTTCCTCTTTGAAAGCGACAACGAGTATGACAGATACTCCGAGTGGGGTACTGCCCTGTTTGACTACACAAAGCCTCATGTGCTTAGCTTTGTAAAATCCTCAGTTAATTTCTGGATAGAAAAATATCATGTTGACGGATTGAGATATGACGCAGTTGCAAACCTTATCTATCGTCACGGCCACACTGATGACGCTGTGAACGACAGCGGTATATGGTTCTTGAAGAACACTAATTACACCATTCAGAAAATGCACCCTGACGTTATGCTTTTCGCAGAAGATTCCACCAACTACACAAAGGTAACTGCCCCTGTTGAGTTCGGCGGTCTTGGTTTTGACTATAAATGGGATCTGGGCTTCATGAACGATACCATCAATTATATAAAGACTCCGCCTTTTGAACGCAGAAATCATCACAATAAAATGACTTTCTCCATGAGTTATTTCTATAATGACCTTTTCATTCTTCCTTATTCTCACGACGAGGTAGTTCACGGCAAGAAAACCATGGTGGATAAGGTGTTCGGCAGTCAGCAGGAGCAGTTTGCTACCATAAGAGCACTGTATACTTTCCAGTTCACTCACCCCGGCAAGAAACTCAACTTCATGGGCAACGAGCTTGGCGAATATCTTGAATGGCGTGATGAAAAAGAGCTTGGCTGGAATTTGCTCACATATCCTATACACGATTCATTACACGAGTATGTGAAAGCACTCCACAAGCTTTATCTTGAACAGCCTGCACTGTATAAGTCCGACTATAATTCCACATCTTTCCGCTGGATAGACGCAGACAACAAAAATCAGTGCATTTATGCCTACCGCAGAAGCGACCATTCCGGCAAGACGCTTTATATGGTGTTCAATTTTTCCGGAAGCTATCAGAACTATAGCCTGAAGGTCGAGCAAAACGGAGCTTACAAAGAGCTTCTCAACTCTGACCGTGATATTTATAGTGGATCAAACTGCATAAACAGCGGTCTTTACACCACAAACTATAAGCTGCCACTCAGACTCGCACCTCTCAGCAGCGTTATAATTACCACAGAATGAGAAAAAAATATTAAAAATCATTAAATACTATTGCAAAATGGCGAAATATGCGTTATAATATGAGTGTATGTAATATACAACATTTACACCAAAATCATTTGAGAGGAGTTATGTAAATAATGGTTTATTCTCACGAAGTTGAAACAATGTGCCCTATCGCTCAGGGCGTTGCTCACGGTGCAGCTCCAATTCCAGAAGAAGCAAAGTGGGTAAAAGCTAAGGAAATCAAGGATATCTCAGGCTTTACACACGGTATCGGCTGGTGTGCTCCACAGCAGGGCTGCTGCAAGCTGACACTTAACGTAAAAGAGGGCGTTATCCAGGAATGTCTCGTTGAAACTATCGGCTGCTCAGGTATGACACACTCTGCTGCTATGGCATCAGAGATCCTTCCAGGCAGAACAGTTCTCGAGGCTCTTAACACAGACCTCGTTTGCGACGCTATCAACACAGCTATGAGAGAGCTTTTCCTCCAGATCGTTTACGGTCGTTCACAGAGTGCATTCTCTGAGGGCGGTCTTGTAGTAGGCGCTGGTCTTGAGGACCTTGGTAAGGGACTTCGTTCACAGGTAGGTACTATGTATGGTACACTTGCAAAGGGTCCTAGATACCTTGAAATGACAGACGGCTATGTTACAGGTCTTGCACTTAACGAAGATGACGAGATCATCGGCTACAAGTTTGTAAACTTCGGCAAGATGATGGACTTCATCAAGGCTGGCGACGATGCTAACACTGCTTTTGAGAAAGCACAGGGTCAGTACGGCAGAGTAGCTGACGCTGTTAAGATCGTTGACCCAAGAAAAGAATAAGGAGGATTTGTTACAATGGCTTTATTTGAATCATATGAGAGAAGAGAAAAGCAGATCCTTGCTGTTATCAATCAGTACGGTATCAACACTATCGAAGAGTGTGCTGACGTATGCAAGGCTAAGGGTCTTGACATTTATAAGCTCGTTGAGGGCATTCAGCCTATCTGCTTTGAGAACGCTAAGTGGGCTTACACAGTAGGCTGCGCTATCGCTATCAAGAAGGGCTGCACAAGAGCTGCTGACGCTGCTGCTGCTATCGGTGAGGGACTTCAGGCTTTCTGTATCCCTGGCTCTGTAGCTGACCAGAGAAAGGTTGGTCTTGGTCACGGTAACCTCGGCAAGATGCTTCTTGAAGAGGATACAGAGTGCTTCGCATTCCTCGCAGGCCACGAATCATTCGCTGCCGCTGAGGGTGCTATAGGTATCGCTGAGAAGGCTAACAAGGTTAGAACAAAGCCTCTGAGAGTTATTCTTAACGGTCTTGGCAAGGACGCTGCACAGATCATCGCTAGAATCAACGGCTTCACATATGTTGAAACAGAAATGGATTACTACACAGGCGAAGTTAAGGAAGTATTCCGTAAGGCATACTCTGATGGTCTGAGAGCTAAGGTAAACTGCTACGGTGCTAACGATGTTACCGAGGGCGTTGCTATCATGTGGAAAGAAAATGTTGACGTTTCTATCACAGGTAACTCAACAAACCCAACAAGATTCCAGCACCCAGTTGCAGGTACATACAAGAAGGAAAGACTTGAAAAGGGCAAGAAGTACTTCTCAGTTGCATCAGGCGGAGGAACAGGTAGAACTCTGCACCCAGATAACATGGCTGCTGGTCCTGCTTCTTACGGTATGACAGATACAATGGGAAGAATGCACAGCGACGCTCAGTTTGCTGGTTCTTCTTCAGTTCCTGCACACGTTGAGATGATGGGTCTTATCGGCATGGGCAACAACCCAATGGTTGGTGCTACAGTTGCTTGCGCAGTTGCAGTTGAAGAGGCTATGAAGTAAGGTTTTAGCCACTTCACAAGTCTTGTAATGCGAACAACGATAAGACTTCGTGTTCAAAAGAATATCAGTAAGGCGTTAGATTTTGTTCTAACGCCTTATTTTACGCACAAAAAGACCTCCCCATGCTGTAAGAAAGGTCTGACGACCAAACTAAAGCGCAGGAAGGTCAATATCACAAATACAAGCTAAAAAACTGCATAACTCCCATATTAAAAGAACTTTGCAATATCCTCAACAGCTCTCCTTTTAGGTCTAGCAGGGGCTTCTGCAGGATAGCCAACGGCTATAACCGATACTACGATCTCGCTTTCAGGTATTTCAAGCACCTCACGGAGCTTTTCTCCGTCCCTGATGCCCATTACAAGCGAACCTAAGCCAAGCTCAGCCGCTTTGAGAAGAAGTATCTCATTGTGCAGACCAAGATCGTAAAATCCCCAGCCATTGCCGACTTCATTATCAGGATCACCCTCTTTGTCAAAACCTGCTCTTGTATGTACAAAAGTCGTTACAAGAAGCGCCGCATTTTCAGACCTTTCTCTGTTAAATCCAGGCAAGCACTCCTCTCTTACCCTCTTTGTCATCTCGTCACTGAGAACACAGTAATACCTTGCAGTTTCAGAGTTTTTCCACGATGGTGCTTCTGTTGCAGCAGCTATAAGAGTTTCTATCTGCTCTTTTGTTACCTTTTTACTGCCGTCATATTTTCTTATGCTTCTTCTGCTTTCAATAAGCTTCTGAAATTCCATTTATATCTCTCCTTGTCAAAATGTGAGGCTCACGCCTGTTTCAGATACAATTATAACATATCACTTCCACCATTTCAAGTAGCAAAAGCCCTTGAAATGTTCATATTATTGTGATACAATAACGTAAAGACAATATGGGGGTGCAGACTATGAGCTTTGTAAAATTCGAGAACGTTTATAAAAGATACAAAATGGGCGAGATAACCATAAATGCCGCAGACGGTGTTTCATTTGAGATAGAAAAAGGCGAATTTGCTGTTATAGTAGGCGCAAGCGGTGCAGGAAAAACTACTATACTTAATATGCTCGGCGGCATGGATACCTGCGACGAGGGCAAGATCCTTGTTGACGGCAAGGACATTGCCACTTTTAATAAAAAGCAGCTCACAACATACCGCAGATATGACATAGGCTTTGTTTTTCAATTCTATAACCTTGTTAATAATCTTACTGCTAAGGAAAATGTAGAGCTTGCCACACAGATATGCGCTCATGCTTCACAGCCTGAAGAAGTGCTGAAAAAAGTGGGACTCGAGGACAGAATGAACAACTTTCCCTCCCAGCTTTCAGGCGGCGAGCAGCAGCGTGTTTCTATCGCACGAGCATTGGCGAAAAATCCTAAGCTTCTTCTTTGCGACGAACCAACGGGTGCTCTTGATTACAACACAGGTAAAAATATCCTCAGACTTTTGCAAGATACCTGCCGAAATGACGGTGTGACAGTTATAGTCATAACCCACAACTCCGCAATCGCACCAATGGCTGACAGAGTTATAACCGTCAAAAACAGCAAGGTGGATAAGGTCGAGATAAATAAAGACCCTGTTGACGTTTCTACTATCGAATGGTAACGGAGAAATATATGAAAATTCTTTCACCTATCAAATACGAATATGGCAATCTGAAAATAGGCGGAGGCGGCTTTGTGACAGGTATCACTTTCCACCCCACCGACAGCAAAACACTCTATATACGCACCGACATCGGTGGCGTTTATCGCTATGACTTTGATAAACAAACTTGGGCGTATCTGGCAGACAAAGTTACCGCAGACGACCCTGCACAGACCTATCCCCTTGCAATAGCCCTTGACGAAAACGACCCAAATAAGCTGTTTTTCACCTGCGGAGATAAACGCTCAAATTATCTCTGCATATCTGATGACAATGGAGAAAATATAATACAAAAGACACTGCCATGCAGCGTTCACGGAAACGAAGTTGGCAGAGCCACAGGTGACAGACTTATTTATAAAAACGGCAGGCTGTATTTCGGCTCTCAGACCGCAGGTATTATCTATTCTGAGGATATGGGCGAAAGCTGGCAAAGCATAGACCTGTTTGGTGAGAAAAACATCTCGCTTATATGGACAGACAGTGAGGGCAAACTTTTTATCGCAGGCTGTTCAGGTGAAGCAAACTCCCCTGACGGTGTAACAAGAGATCACACTCTGTATTGCTCCACAGACGGCTTGAAAAGCTTCGTTCCCCTCACCGCCCCCGACCCTGTGAAATACGAAAACTCCTCCTATTATGGCTTCGTGCCACAGCGTATCACCAGTGACAGCAGATATATATACATCACTTTTGCTTCAAGCGGAGAAGTATTCTACGGTGGCATGGGTGCTTATGCCTGCGACACAGGCTCGCTTTCAGGCGGCAAGGTATACAGATACCGCATCGAAAATGGCGTGCCTGTTTTTAACAAAGACATCACCCCCGAGGACCATGTCCCATGCGGCTACAGCGGAATATGTTCCAACGGCAAAATGCTTTTGCTATCAACTGTCTGCCGAAAAAATGGCGGAGATATGATCTATACAAGCACCGACAGCGGTGAAAGCTGGAAGATAATAATGAACAGGCTTGAATATAGCCGCTTCGATTGGAATATCCCATACATGAAACCACGATACAACGGCGGCGGAAACTGTGTCCACTGGATAAGCGACATAAAGCTTTCACCTTTTGACAGCGACACAGCCTTGTTCAACACAGGAACAGGTCTGTTCATGATAACAGGTCTTGCAAGCGGAGTTGTGCTTGTCAAACCATTCTGCGAGGGCATCGAGGAAACTGTTCACCTTAATGTATACACCACTCCCCATGGCAGGAATCGCATTATAGATATCATTGGCGACCTTGGCGGCTTTGCCTTTAAAGACTATGACAGTGAGTGCGAAAATTCCTTTGCAAACGAAAATGGCGACCGCTACATCACCTGCCTTAATGCTGATCTCACCCTCAGCGACCCCGAATACATCGTCGCAACTCCCCGTGGCAACTGGACGGGCAAAACAAAAGGTGGTCTGATCTTATCCAAAGATTGCGGTTCAACATGGGAAAGACTTCCAATGCCCCGTGGGTTTTCTGAGTTTATAGACAAAAGGCTTGACAACATCGAAAAGCCTAATGTAGACTCAGGTTGGACAGCGATATCTGCCGACGGCAAACGCATAATGTGGGCTGTTGCAGGCGGCAGAGGCTTTTCTAACAAGGCTGTCTGCTATACCGACGATGAGGGCAAAACATGGCAAAAGTCCATTTTTACGGACAGCAGCGGAAACTCAGCAGATGAACACAACGTAAAAATATTCTCGGACTATTACAACAGCGATCTTTTCTTCGCCATAGCAGAACGAGAAAATCTTGGACTTTACATCAGCCGTGACAAAGGTGCAACTTTCAGAGAAGTGTCCATAAAAACGGACATAAAGTGTCCGCGATACGCTCACTATCAGCTTTCAAGACAGCCAGATAAAAGCGGAGTATTCTGGCTTGCAAACGGCATAGAAGGACTTTACCGCTTCGAGATAAAGAGTGACAGCGTGGGTATAAGTGATATTCTCCCTGAGGACAGGATAAACTGCATAGGCTTTGGAAAAGGGCTTGAAGAAACTCCTGCAATGTATGTCACAGGAAATATCAGTGGCGAATACGGCTTTTATATTTCTGATGATCTGGGCGAAAGCTTCGCACGTATAAATACCAACAGTCAGCAATACGGTGTTATACACTCAATATGCGGCGATATGCGTGAACACGGTGTTTTCTGCCTTGCCACAGGCTCTCACGGGCTTATGTTCGGCAGGCAAAAAAACCTTGCAAAGCCGTGAAAAATGTGGTATAATCAAAGTAACATAATTGAAAGGAAGTTCAATATGACCTACAAGGAAGAATTTATAAAATTTATGGTAGACAGCGGAGTTCTCACATTTGGCGACTTCACTCTTAAAAGCGGCAGAAAAGCTCCATATTTCATCAACTGCGGAAACTATAAAACTGGTGAACAGCTTGCAAAGCTGGGCGGCTTTTACGCTGACTGCATAGCTGACAACAAAATACCTGTTGAAACACTTTTCGGACCTGCATATAAGGGTATCCCTCTTGCTGTTTCAGCCGTTATCGCGCTTGCAACAAAGTATGGCATTGACATTTCTTACTGCTTTGACAGAAAGGAAGCTAAGGATCACGGCGAGGGCGGAATGTTCGTTGGAAAGAAGCTTGCAGACGGAGAAAAGGTAATAATCATCGACGATGTTATGACATCTGGCAAGGCTCTCAGAGAGTCAATGCCAAAGCTCAAAAGTGCCGCAGACGTAAACGTAACAGGCATGGTGATAACAGTTGACAGAATGGAAAAGGCACTGGATACTGACCTTTCAGCTGTTGAACAGGCTTATAAAGACTTTGGCGTAAAGGTATACTCTATCGTAAACATCAACGATATCATCAAGGCTATTCAGGACGGTGTTGTTGAGGGCAAAGAGTATCTTGACAAAATGCTGGAATACCGTGCAGCATACGGAGTTGACCACGAATAATAAGGCTGCTTTGAGGAAAATTTAAGGTTATTTTAAAGTTACAAATTGAAATAATTTGTAACAGTATTGTAGTGAAATGTAACTTGTCTGTTCTTGAAGTTACAGCCCCTAAAGGCTATAATATGTAATGTAGAACAGAGAAAGAAAAAAGAATGTAAACACTAAGATCAAACTCTTAGCTCGTTTCATCCTCTCCAAAATTTTTACACAAGCAAAGGGCAGCCGATGGGTTGCCTTTTTGTTTTGTCGAAATGAGCAGGATAAATGTAAAAAAAGTGTTAAGTGCTTGACAAGTGACGTATATAATGGTATAATAATAAAGCTGATTTGTTCAGCATATTGATAAATACTACATAGAACTACTGTCTAAACTGAAATGATGGGCTTCTATGAGTCATAATTTTAGTTTGGAAGGAGGAAGTCAAATGAGAGAAGGAATTCACCCAAAGTATGAGGAAACAACAATTACTTGCGCATGCGGTAATGTTATCCATACTCGTTCTACAAAGAAGGATATCAAGGTTGAAATTTGTTCTAAGTGCCACCCATTCTACACAGGTAAGCAGAAGCTCGTAGATACAGGCGGACGTGTTGACAGATTCAAGAAGAGATTTAATCTTGACTAATTTTCAAAGGGAACGGATAATTCCGTTCCTTTTTTCTTTTATATGAGGAAACCAAATGGGATATACAACAATCTATGAGGAAGCTCAGGCGAGCTTTACGGAGAAAAAGTCCGAATTCATCGGGCATATCGCACCTGTCAGCACCGCTGATGAGGCTGTCGCATTCATAAACAGAATAAAAGCCGAAAACCGCAAGGCAAGGCACAACGTCTATGCCTATGTGTTGAGAGAGGGAAACGTTTCACGATACAGCGACGACGGTGAGCCGCAGGGTACAGGCGGAGTGCCTGTGCTTGATGTAATAAACAAATCCGGGCTTACAGACGTTTGTGTGGTGGTAACACGATATTTCGGTGGAATACTTTTGGGGGCAAGCGGTCTTACAAGAGCCTATTCTCAGGGTTGTTCAATGGCGGTGAACGCTGCAAGAAAAATGAAAATGTGTGAGTGTTCAAGAATATCCTTTTCCTGCGACTATACACTTTATGGCAAGGTCAGCTATGCGTTGCCTGAATATGGCGTGATAATGGAAAAAGAGGACTTTGCCGATTCTGTAAATCTTGCGTTTCTTGTGAAGTCTGAATTATCAGACAAGCTAAAAAAGCAGCTTACGGATATATCCTGCGGCAAGCTTGAATTGTCAGAAGAAACAAATCTCCTTGCTGATTTTGCATGAAATTTGTGCGATCATACAAAAACATTCAGCCTTTATGTAAAAATAAAGGTTTTTTGAACTATTATAGTATATATTATATAGAGTTAGTATGTTTTATATACTGTAAGGGGGAATTTTTGTGCTGCCGAGAGAACAAACCGAGTTGTTTGAAAAACAATTTCTGAGCGAAAACGCCTGCTTGTCTGATGATTCAAAAGGGCGTAAAGAGCCTTGCGAACCTTGTCCGCTGAGGACGTGTTTCCAGCGTGACCGTGACAGGATACTTCACTGCAACTCTTTCAGACGGCTGAAGCATAAAACTCAAGTCTATCTGTCCCCTGCAGGCGACCATTATAGAACACGACTTACTCATACCCTTGAGGTAAGTCAGATCGCACGGACTATCTCACGGGCTTTGCGGCTCAACGAAGATCTCACCGAAGCTATCGCACTGGGTCATGACCTTGGACATACGCCTTTTGGTCATGCAGGAGAAAGGGCTCTCAACGAGCTTAGCCCTGACGGCTTTCACCACTATGAGCAAAGCCTGCGTGTAGTGGATATTTTGGAAAAAGACGGCAAGGGTCTTGACCTCACAGAAGAAGTCCGTGACGGAATATTAAAGCACACTAACATGATAGCCGACACGAAAGAGGGATATGTTGTGCGCTTTGCAGACGTTATCGCCTATATAAATCACGATATCGACGATTCCGTTCGTGCAGGCATTATGACCGAGGAGGATATCCCGAAAAACATCACAAAGGTTCTTGGCGGATCCAAGTCTGAGAGGATAACCACTCTTGTGACCTCGCTTATCAAGGGCGGAGCTGAAAACCTGCATATGGACGACGAAGTGAGTGACGCCTACACTGCACTGCATAGATTTATGTTTGACTTTGTGTACACAAATCCAAAGTGCAAATCAGAAGAAGTCAAGGCTAAAGACATGATAGCAAAGCTCTATGACTATTATGTTCATCATATCGAAAAGCTGCCTGCCTTTTATATGAATCTCGCCTATCAGTTCGGAATTGACCGTGCTATCTGCGATTACATATCAGGCATGACAGACGGCTTTGCCATTGAGACCTTTAAAAATCTGTTTATCCCATTGGGGTGGACAAAGTATTAGCGCATACCCAAGGAGGAAGAAATTTGCCGCTGCCTATAGATTTTATAGAAAGACTTAAAGCTGCCAACCCTATCGCAGAGGTCATGAGCAGCTACGTCACCCTCAAAAGAACAGGCAGAGATTATGTTTGCCTCTGCCCTTTTCACAACGAAAAAACCCCGTCCTGCCATATTCACCCTGACAAAGAGTATTTTCACTGCTTTGGCTGCGGAGCAGGCGGAGATGTTATCACTTTTACAATGAAGTACAATAATCTGGACTATTGGGAAGCTGTCAAGCTACTTGCAGAACGTGGCGGAGTGCCGCTTCCGGAGGATAACGGCTATGACAGCAAGCGCACCGATACCAGAAAACGCTTCTATGAAATGAACAAAACAGCCGCAAGGTTTTTCTATCATCAGCTAAAGACACCACAGGGCAAGGAATGTCTTGACTATCTTATAAACAAACGTAAGCTCAGTATTGAAACCATAAAGAAATATGGAATGGGCTTTGCTCCAAACAGTTGGTCTGCCTTGAAAAGCTATATGCTCTCCGAAGGCTTCACCGAGGAAGAATTAGAGCAAGGCTCGCTTATCTCACGTTCACAGAAGAATACCCGAAATACGTTCGATTTCTTCGTAAATCGTGCAATGTTCCCTTTTATCGACCTTGCAGGTCATATAGTGGGCTTTGGCGGAAGAGCGCTCACACCTGACGATAAGAGAAAATACCTTAACTCAAAAGATACCCTTGTGTATTCAAAAAACAGATTTCTCTTCTCCATGAACTTCGCCAAAAACGCCGCAGTGAAAGATAAGACCATTCTTCTGTGCGAGGGTAATCTTGACGTTATTTCCCTTAATCAGGCAGGCTTTGAGAATGCCGTAGCTTCCTGCGGAACTGCGCTCACCCCTGAGCAGGCGAAGATAATATCCAACTATGCAGACAACGTTGTCATATGCTATGACGCAGATGGCGCAGGTCAGAAAGCCACAACGAGAGCAATAAAAATTCTAGGTGAAACCGGTCTTAAGACCACCGTTATAAAAATGAACGGTGCAAAGACCTGATGAGTACATAAACAAATTCGGAGCAGACCACTTTCGCCATTTGCTGAAAAAATCAGACGGTGCAATAGAGTTTGAGCTAGAAAAATGCAAAGACGGCATTGATATGGACACTGATATAGGCAGGATAGATTATCTCAAAAAAGCCTATAAAGTCCTTGCGGATATAAGCTCCCCTACTGAGCGTGAGATATACGCAAAAAAGGTGGCGGCTGAACAGAATGTGAGCATCACAACTGTCAATGCAGAACTTAATGCTATACTTAAAAACCGTCGCTATCAGTATAGCAAAAAGGAATGGACTCGCACTATAACCTTCGCTGACAAGCGTGACACCATAAACCCCGAAGCCAATGAACACAGACGAGAATCCGCCGCCGAAGCGGGTATCATATATTATCTCTACAATAATCATGACGCCTGCGGAGATGTTCTCAAAAAGCTTCCGCCCGACAAATTCGTTACCAGCTTCAATAGGCGTGTTTACGAAAGCCTGACGAGCAAGATAACCGATCTGCAGGATTGCTCTGTATCATCTTTTAATGGTGAATTTTCACCCGAGGAAGTGGGTAAGATAACGGAGATACTGGAAAAATACAGCGAACTGGGCATTGACGCCAAGGTCGCTGAGGATTATATAAATGTGCTTTTAAACTACAAGCCGAAGGAGAAACAGGAGGATATATCCGACGATGACTTCTTCAAAAAGTTTGAAGAAATGCGCAAAAAGAATTAGCAAAGATCAACCGATGTAAAAATTGAGATTGGAGTGTTTGAAATGACAGACAAGAAACAGATACTTGATAACCTTATGGAACACGGCAAAACTACAGGCAAGCTCACTACAAAAGAGATAACTGACGCTCTTGAAAAGCTCGACTATGACGTCGAGCAAATGGACAGCTTCTATGATAGCTGTGCCGCAAATAACATTGAGATAATTGATGATATCATCACCGACGACAGCCTTGACATGGTAAACCCGGAAGACGATCTGGATCAGGACGGCGTTGATATTTCCCTTTCAACTGACGGGATCGCTATCGACGACCCGGTTAAGATCTACCTTAAGGAAATAGGCAGAGTGCCGCTTCTTACCTCCGAGGAGGAGATACAGCTTGCAGAAAAGATGTCTAGCGGCAATGAAAAGGACGCTAAAAAAGCAAGAAAAAGACTTGCAGAAGCAAACCTCAGACTTGTTGTTTCTATCGCAAAGAAATATGTGGGCAGAGGAATGAGCTTCCTTGACCTTATCCAGGAAGGCAACATGGGACTTATCAAAGCCGTTGAAAAATTTGACTATACAAAGGGCTTCAAATTCTCCACATATGCCACATGGTGGATAAGACAGGCTATAACAAGAGCGATCGCCGATCAGGCAAGAACTATCAGAATACCTGTACACATGGTAGAAACTATCACGAAGGTAAAGAAAGTATCCTCACAGCTTCTCCACAAGAACGGTCATGATCCGTCACCAGAGGAAATAGCAAAAGAGCTTGATATGAGCGTTGAAAGAGTAAGAGAGATAATGCGTATCGCTCAGGACCCTGTTTCTCTTGAAACACCTATCGGTGAGGAGGAGGACTCACATCTTGGCGACTTTATCCCTGATGATGACGCTCCGGCTCCGGCAGAAGCCGCTTCACTTGTGCTTCTTAAAGAGCAGATAAATCAGGTGCTTTCCACTCTTACAGAGAGAGAAGAGAAGGTGCTCAGACTGCGTTTTGGTCTTGAGGACGGACGTTCAAGAACTCTTGAAGAAGTAGGTCAGCAGTTCAACGTTACCCGTGAGAGAATACGTCAGATAGAGGCAAAGGCTCTCAGAAAGCTCCGTCACCCTAACAGGAGCAACAAGGTAAGAGATTATCTTGACTAAGTTTCGGAGGAAATAAATGTTTATAACACTTGAGGCGGATTACGCAGTAAGAATAGTATCCGTTCTATGCCGCGAAAAAGACAAAATGGACGCAAAAACCATTTCCAATGATGCCTGCGTTACACTTCGATTTGCGCTGAAGATACTGAGAAAGCTTGTTGCGGCTGATATAGTGAAGTCATATAAAGGCACGCAGGGGGGCTATATCATAAATAAAGACCCTGCACAGCTTACCTTGAAAGACGTTCTTGAAGCCATAGAGGGTACATATTATTTTTCAAGATGTCTTTCCCCAGACTGCACCTGCAACAGAGGTGCAGACGGTATCTGCTGTTATCAGAAAGCTTTTAACGAGATATCTGAAATGGTAAGGAACAAGCTTGACACATATACCTTTGCGGAGCTTATCGCAAATTCTGAGGAATTTAACCGAGAGGATACTGCTAATGAAACGCAGCAAGAAATTCAAGCTTGACAAGGAAGCTATAAACAAAATAGACAGCGAGTATGACAATCGTGACCTTTCAAACTACACAAATTACGAGGTATACGAGGAAGAAAAGCCGCGTCACAGATTTCTGAAAAAGCTCGTAAAACGGCTGATAATACTGTGTGCAGTTGTGCTTGTGATAAACCTTGCGGTGCTTTTGTATACAGGCAGACTGTGGTTCAATGAGCCGAAAAAGCGTGACTATCCAATAAGAGGACCTGTTGTAACAGAGTCAATGGGTGAGATACGCTGGAAGAGTTTTGCTAAGCAGAATATCCAGACCGCCTATATAAGAGCCACCAAAGGCTCTACCTTTGAGGACGGTGCGTTCCGTGACAACTGGAACGGCTCAAAGGACACTGATATATCAGTGGGAGCATATCATGTGCTTGAGCTTGATACTGACGGCACTGAGCAGGCAGAGCATTTCATAAATGCTGTGGGCGAGGATCTAAGCGGCAGGCTTATCCCTGCAGTGGAGGTAAGACTGAGAGGACTTTACAGAATTTTGCCACCTGACTATTACGAAGCCGCAGATAACCTTGCAGACTTCTGCGACAGGATAGAAAAGCAATACGGCGTAAGACCTGTCATATACTGCACAGAACGGACGTACAAAAACATCGTTGCTTCAGACAGCAGATTTAACAAGGACAAGATATGGTATGAGAGCCTGTTTTCAAAGCCTGACGAGGATATGGATTGGACGTTTTGGACTTATACCAACCGTGTAAAATTCTCATTCTATGAAAGCGGCGAATATCTCCACATGACGGTATTTAATGGCAGCGAAGATGATTTCAAAAAGCTTATAATATAAAAAAGCGTGTATGTTTTTTTGCATACACGCTTTTTCTATCACATAAAATAAAAACAGGACAAACACTTTCATGTCCGTCCTGTCTGTTTCATAATATTACTACAAATATGTAATTACTTAGCTTCACCCTTGAGCTCTGCCATACAAGCTGCACAAATTGTCTTGCCCTTGTATTCAACGCACTCTTCACCGCTTCCGCAGAAGATACAAGTTCTCTGGAACTTCTTCAGAATGATCTTGTCATCATCTGTATAGATCTCGATAGCGTCCTTAACAGCAAGGTCGTAGGTTCTTCTGAGCTCGATAGGAAGAACTATTCTTCCAAGCTCGTCAACTTTTCTTACAATTCCTGTAGATTTCATAAAATCAATCCCCTTTAAATTAATTTGAAACACAAAAATAGTATTTCATTTAACATAAATCTTATGATAAACATATTATAACAAACATAATTACATTTGTCAAGCGTTATCACCAAAATTTCACACTTATTGTCAAAGTTTTTTATATATTAACTTGATATGAATACTAATTGAAAGGAGTGTTAATTATATTAAGCGTAATAATTGTGATATTGTCCCTATCCGCCTTGTTATGCGGTTTTCTTAAAGGCGACATGACAGCAGTATCAGTGGCTTCTCTTGAAGGCTGTAACAAAGCGGTGGAGCTTGTCATATACTTGAGTGGCTCGATGTGTCTTTGGGGCGGACTTATTAAGATATGTGAAAAGGCTGGCATAACAGCGGTCATTGCACATATGCTATCCCCTGTCACAAGGCTACTATTCAGAGATGCCGCACACTGCCCTGAGGTCATGAATGCCGTGACAATGAACCTGACCGCAAACCTTTTAGGATTAGGCAATGCCGCCACACCCTCAGGCATAGCCGCCGTGAAAGCCATGCAGAAGCTTCCGCCTGCGGCACGAAAGAAGTGCATTTCTATGCTTGTGGTGCTTAACACAGCTTCCATTCAGCTTATCCCCTCCACCATTGCGGCAATGCGCCTTGAACACGGTGCAGTATCCCCCTTTGACGTAACACCTGCTATCATTTTCTCCTCCCTTATCTCCGTGACCGCAGGCTGTCTTATGGTCTATGCCCTCAACCTCAGAAAGGACGAACGCCATGAATTTCGGTGACATTTTCGTGCCTGCGCTTATGGTTTTTATACTTTGCTATGGGCTTGTGAAAAAGGTGGATATAGTGAACGTGTTCTGCGAGGGTGCGACTGAAAACCTCAAAATCGCCGTGGGGCTGATACCAATGCTCATTCTGCTTATGACAGCAGTGGGAATGTTCACATCATCAGGAGCAGCTGATATTATAGCAAAACTGCTCCGACCTGTGACCACCTTTCTGGGCTTTCCGGAAGAGTGCATACCCCTTGCCATAGTCAGACCCATTTCAGGGAGCGGCGCACTCGCCTGCCTTGAAACCATTCTTTCAAGCGTTTCCCCTGACAGCTACAGCGGACGTGTGGCAAGCGTTTTAATGGGGTCAACGGAAACGACATTCTACACCATAGCAGTATATTTTTCAGCCATAAAACAAAAGGCTTATCCCTCAGTATTTGCGGCGGCGTGCCTTTCAGACCTTATGGGATTTGTGTTCTCTGCACTTGCAGTTAGGCTGTTTTTCTCATAAAACGCAGGAATAAATTTCACATATCGGTACATAATAGACCTATCACAAATATACGGAGGTCTTACCAATGAAAGATATGTTTTGTTTCCAGTGTCAGCAGACTGCACACAACACAGGCTGTGACGGAAAAGTAGGCGTATGCGGCAAAAAAGCCGATACAGCAGTTTATCAAGACGAGCTTATCGGTGCACTTATCGCCCTTGCAAACGCAGCAGAAAATGGCTCGTCAACTGAAAAAACAGATATGCTCATACTCAAAGGGCTTTTTACGACTATCACGAACGTGAACTTCAATAATGTCACCATAAAACAGCTCACAGAGGAGATACACATTGAGCGAAACCGCATCAACTCTCAGAAGTTTGATGACTACGACATGAAAAAACTGTGGAACGATCATGAGGATATCCGCTCGCTGAAATCACTTATCCTCTTCGGAATAAAGGGTATGGCGGCGTATGCTTATCACGCACATGCACTTGGCAAAACTGACAGCGAGGTGACAAGCTTTTTCTACAAGGCTCTGCGTGCCATAGGCAGTGAGAACGACCCTGAAAAGCTGTTGGGGCTGGTGCTTGAAACAGGCAATGTGAACCTGAAATGTATGGCACTTCTCGACGCCGCAAACACTGACGCATACGGCGACCCTGTCCCTACAGAAGTTCCACTGACCATTGAAAAAGGGCCTTTTATCGTCGTGAGCGGTCATGATCTACACGATATGAAACTTCTCCTTGAGCAGACCAAAGATAAAGGAGTGAATATCTACACCCACAGTGAAATGCTCCCTGCCCATGGTTATCCAAAGCTCAAAGCCTATCCGCAGCTAAAGGGCAATTTCGGCACAGGCTGGCAAAATCAGCAGTCGGAATTTCACAATATCCCTGCACCGATACTTTTCACAACAAACTGCATAATGCCTGTTCGTCAAAGCTACTGCGACAGAGTTTTCACCACCTCTATCGTGTCATATCCTGAGCTTGTGCACATTGGCGACGACAAGGATTTTACGCCTGTTATAGAAAAAGCCATTGAGTGCGGCGGCTATGACGAGGACAGAGAAATGACAGGCATGAACGGCGGTCACACAGTAACAACAGGCTTTGCACACAACGCAGTGCTGTCAAATGCCGAAAAGATAATAAGCCTTGTGAAAGAGGGCAGGATAAAGCACTTCTTCCTCATAGGCGGCTGTGACGGTGCGTCACCGAGCAGAAGTTACTATTCAGACTTCGCAAGGCTCACACCGCCTGACAGTCTTATCCTCACCCTTGCCTGCGGAAAATACCGCATAAACGATATGGATCTTGGCACTATCGACGGCATACCAAGGATACTTGACTGCGGACAGTGCAATGACGCATACTCAGCCATAAAGATAGCCCTCGCACTTGCCGAGGCGTTCGACTGCGGAGTAAACGATCTGCCGCTGACGCTTGTGCTTTCATGGTATGAGCAAAAGGCAGTGTGCATACTTCTCACCCTGCTTTCATTGGGCATAAAGAACATCTACCTCGGACCGACCCTCCCTGCATTCGTTTCAAAGGGCGTGCTTGACGTTTTGGTGGATAAGTTCCAGCTTACACCTATCAGCACCCCTGAAGAAGATATAAAGAAAATACTCGGCTAAATTTTCGCAGGAGCGTGATTTTTACGTTCCTGCTGAGAGTGCTGAAAAAAACAAGCAAGCGGGACGTCGAGGGCGCCGTCCCCTACAAATGACGTAGCTATTTTATGTAGGGGCAACCTTTGGTCGCTCGCTAACTATTGGGCTTTTCAACAAATTGGCAGGAGCGTGATTTTTACGTTCCTGCTTTTTTGTCGTAAAAAAATCTTCTTCATTTCTTGTATAGGAGAATAAAATATGGTATAATCATATTAAAGAAAAAACAAGAAATCGGAGGTACATAAAATGTCTGAAATAAAATGTCCCCACTGCGGAGAAGTATTCAAAGTTGATGAACAGGGCTATGCGGCTATCGTGGCACAGGTAAAAACGGCTGAGTTTGATAAAGAGCTTGACAAGCGTGTGGCTGATGAAAAAGACAAGGCTTTAAAGCTTGCTAAGCTTGATTTTGACAGCAAGTATACAAAGGCTGTCAATGATAAGGATATGGAGATACAAAAGCTGAAAGCAGCTGCGGCTAACGGTGAGAGTGAAAAGACACTCGCTGTCACAAAGGCTCAGGAAAGCACAAGAGCCGAGTATGAAAAAACGCTTGAACAGCTAAAGGAGCAGATAAGTCAAAACGAAAAGCTTATCGCACAGCTTACCGCTCAGACCAAATCTATGACCACAGAAAAAGAACTTGCCATATCAATGGCTGTGGAGAAAGCAAGATCGCAATTCAACAGCGAAAAGGATAAGCTCAGGCAGGAGATATCCCAGCGTGATATGCAGATACAGCAGCTCAATTCTGAGCATACTCTGCAAATGCAAAAGTCAGAAAATGAATATAAAGCGGAGATAACACGTCTTGAAACGGATATCAAAAATAAGGATACTGAAAAGGCTTTGGAGCTTACCACTGCACTTTCAAAAGTGGAAAGTGAGAAAAATTCCACTATCGCAGAGCTTAATGCACAGATAAAAAGTAAGGACGAAGCTATCGCATACTACAAAGACCTAAAAAGCCGTCTGTCTACAAAAATGGTGGGCGAGAGCCTTGAACAGCACTGCATGAACGAGTTCAACAAGATAAGAGCTACCGCATTCAGAAACGCTTATTTTGACAAGGATAACGACGCAAGCTCAGGAAGCAAGGGCGACTTTATCTACCGTGAATGTGATGAAAACGGTGTGGAGATAATATCCATAATGTTTGAAATGAAAAACGAGCAGGACACCACCTCCACCAAGAAAAAGAACGAGCATTTCTTCAAAGAGCTTGACAAGGACAGACATCAGAAAAATTGTGAATACGCTGTACTTGTTTCACTTCTGGAAAGCGACAGCGAGCTTTATAACGCAGGCATAACAGATGTTTCATATGCTTATGATAAAATGTATGTAGTCAGACCTCAGTGCTTTATACCGATAATCACCATTCTGAGAAATGCCGCCATGAATACCCTTCCTATAAGGAAGAGCTTGAAAAGGTGCGCAATGAGAATATCGACATCACAATGTTTGAGCAAAACATCAACACTTTCAAGGAGGGCTTTGCCCGAAACTATGAACTTGCAAGCAGACGTTTTGGCGAAGCTATCACAGAAATAGACAAGTCTATAGCACATCTCACAAAGATAAAAGAAAATCTTATTTCATCAGAAAACAATCTGCGCCTTGCTAATAAAAAGGCTGACGCTCTCACTATCAAGAGCCTTACCAAAAATAACCCTACCATGCAGAAAAAATTTGCCGAGCTTAAAGGAGAATAATTGCTGAATATGAAAGGAGTGGCAAAGCCATGAAAAAAGATATCAGAAAAGACATTTTCACAATTATCGCCGTGACTGTCGCCGCCTTTCTCATGGCGCTAAACACAAAGACCTTTGTAAACACAGGCGGCCTTTACCCAGGCGGAATGACAGGAATGTCCATACTCATACAGCGTGCAGTGAAACAGCTTGCAGGCATAATGCTTCCGTTCAGCATCATAAACATAACTCTGAACATAATCCCTGTGTATATCGGTTTCAGATTTATCGGCAAAAAGTTCACGGCTTTTTCCTGCGTGATGATACTGCTCAACAGCTTTTTCACCGACCTTATCCCCAACCACATAATCACTCAGGACGTGCTTCTCATAAGCATCTTCGGAGGAATGATAAACGGCGTTGCCATTAGCCTCTGCCTTAATCGTGGTGCAACATCAGGTGGAACGGACTTTATATCCATTTATCTTTCAGAGAAAAGCAATATGGACACCTTCAATGTTATACTTGGCTTCAATGCGGTCATATTGTGCGTTGCAGGCTTTATGTTCGGCTGGGACAAAGCACTGTATTCTATCATCTTTCAATATGCTTCAACAACCGTTTTGCATATGCTCTACAAAAAATTCCAGCAAAGCACCTTGCTTATCGTAACAAACAAACCCAAAGAGATAGCAGACGCTATTTATGCAGTGAGCCAGCATGGCGCGACCATACTTGACGGCGAGGGGTCTTATGAACACTGCGAGAGACAGATCGTCTATTCAGTAGTATCAGCGGCACAGACCAAAAAGGTCATACACGCTGTAAAAGAAGCCGATCCGAAAGCCTTCATAAACGAAGTAAAAACACAAAAACTCTCAGGAAGATTTTATCTACCAAAAGAGAGCTGATATAAAAGCGGACTGAAAAAAGGTCCGCTTTTTATTAAAAAAAATCTTGTTCAACCCTTGTACTTTGTGAAAAAATATGATATACTATTAATATATATAAAATCATCTGTATTTGTTTTGTTTTTTTCATTACATTTACAGAAATTATCGAAAGGGTGTGAACTATGCTTGACAGTATCGCTTATGTTATAAACGCTATTTGGGGCGTTTTTACATCAATAGTCTTAATGACATTGTCGATATTGCTATCCTCTCCTTTCTGATATTCCACGGCATAAAGCTTATTCGCGAAACAAGGGCGCAGCAGCTCACAAAAGGTATCCTTATACTTATAGGCTGCTACCTGCTTGCAGTATTCTTTAATTTGCAAACTATCAGATTTTTGCTGAAGATCTGCTTCCAGTGGGGCTTCCTTGCTCTTATCATAATGTTTCAGCCTGAACTCAGACGTGTTCTTGAAAAGGTTGGACGAACAAGTCTGGGCGGCTTTAATTTCTTTAGCTCAAGTGACTCTGACGACAACACCGAACATTGGAAAAAAGCTATTGACGCTATATGTGATTCTGCCGCAAGTCTTTCTTCCACCAAAACAGGTGCGCTTATAATCTGTGAGAGAAAGACAAAGCTTGGTGAACAGATAGCTACAGGAACGATACTCAACTGCATACCTTCAACAGCGATATTCGGAAACATATTCTTCCCGAATACACCGCTCCATGATGGTGCTGTAATAATCAGAGACGGAATAATACTTGCGGCAGGCTGTTTCTTGCCAAGGCCGCAGAAAGACGAACTTATAAACAAACAACTCGGTTCAAGACACCGTGCAGCTATCGGAATGAGCGAAAACTCTGACGCAATAGTCGTCGTGGTATCTGAGGAAACAGGCAACATCTCAGTTGCCGAAAACGGAGAGCTTACCAGAGGATATTCAAAGGACTCTCTGAAAAGGCTTCTGGACAATCGTCTTTTGCCTGAAAAGGACGCTAATTCCATTAGAGAAAATTCTTTTGCAGGAAGGGTGATTTCAAAATGGAAAAAGTAAAAAAGGCTAAAAAAGAAAATCGCCATGGTGCAGACTTTGGTCTGAGAATACTTTCCATAATCATTGCTGTAATAATATGGTTCGCCCTTTCTATCACTCAGTATCCTACAATAAACAAGACTATAACAAACGTCCCTGTTGTGTTCTCACTTGACGGAACGCAGGCAAAAGAAAAAGGACTTTCCGCACTCAACTATAAGGATATCTCCGTAGACGTTGAGATAAAAGGCATGAACTATGAGATAGGCAGCTATACTGCCGCAGATCTTGTGGCAACTGTCAATCTTGATGACGTAACAAAAGAGGGTACCTACGACCTTGACATTGATGTCAAGTCATCACATTCCACAGACAAGGTAACTGTAGTTTCTGTCAACCCTGACACTGTTTCTGTGGAGTTTGACAGACTTACCACAAAGACTATCCCACTCACCGCAGAAGCCCCGCTCATAAGCGCTGAGGAGGGCTATATCCTTAAAGAAACTACTACATCTCCAAGCGAGATAACAGTTGAAGGTCCGAAAAATGACCTTGACAACATAAGCAAAGCAGTGGCACAGATCTCAAAATCAAAGAAAATATCCGAGGACACGACTATCAACACACAGGATATCGTATTCTATGACGATGACGACAACGTTGTTGATCCATCTAAAATAGAAGTCAAGGATACGAAGTCTGTCGATGTGAATTTTGTTATCTACAAGAAAAAGACAGCAAAGCTAAAGGTAGATATCTCTAATTGTACGGATAATTTTGATGTCAACTCCCTGCCACTGAAGCTTTCCGAGGAAGAGATTTCTGTGGTATCGCCAAATCTTGACGACTCAGATACAGAAACGCTCACTATCGGCTCCATAAAACTTTCAGAGATAAACCTTGCAAAGGTGTTCAGCTTCAAGATCCCTCTCAACTCAGGTGAGATCAATATGAATGGCGATGAAAACGTTCGTGTATCCTTTGACTCAGATGGATACACCTCGAAGGAGTTCACCATAACATCAGACCATATCATCGCAACGGGCAAGCCGTCAGGCAAGTCCACTGAGATAGAAACAAAAAAGCTCACAAACGTCAAGGTCTACGGTCCTGAAGATGTGATAAACAATCTTAAAGACAGCGACTTATACGCTGAGGTCAATCTCAGCGACATAATTGACTCTGGTTCTTATGCTCGAGAGGCTATAATCTATTCACCGACCTACAACAACGTTTGGGGTTTCGGCAAAAACGAGATACAGATAGTTGTTTCAGACTAATAGGATTTTATCGGGACGATCTATTCGTCCCGATTTTTCGGTAAAAACGCAGGAGGATATATGCCAATAATAGTAAATCAAATAAGTTCCCCCCTTAACGCAACAGAGCAGGAAGTTATCTCCACCGCTCTGAAAAAGCTAGGCAGTGCCTCAAAGCACGCCATAGACTGCGAGATACACAAAAGTTCTCTTGATGCACGAAAGCGCAACGACATTCACTTTGTCCACTCAGTTTTCGTGACACTTGACAGTGCCGACCTTGAAAAGAAGCTTTGTGAGAAGAACACTTCCCTGACCTATGTTGAGCGCAGTGTTTACAAGCCTGTCATATCCACAGAAAAAGCAGAGGGCAAAGTTGTCATTGCAGGTTTTGGACCAGCAGGAATGTTTGCAGGACTTGCCCTTGCCGAGCAGGGATATAGACCGATTATTTTAGAGCGTGGCAGCTCAATGGAAAAACGCACTGCATCGGTACAGAAATTCTGGCTCACAGGCGAGCTTGACACCAATTGCAACGTGCAATTCGGTGAAGGTGGTGCAGGCACATTTTCTGACGGCAAGCTCACCACACGAATAAAAGACCCTCTTTGCAGATATGTTCTTGAACGCTTCGTGGATTTCGGTGCGCCGAAAGAGATACTCACCAAAGCTAAGCCGCATATCGGCACTGACAATCTGCGAAATATCGTCACGGCTATCCGAAAAAGGATAATAGAGCTTGGGGGCGAGGTAAGATTTGACACTGCTCTCACTGACCTGGCTATCGCTAACGGCAAAGTGCAGACTATATCGGCAAGCGGAAAGGACGAAAAAGTGTCTGCCGTTATACTTGCTATTGGTCATTCCGCAAGGGATACTTTTGAGCTTTTGCAGTGCAAAAACATCTTTCTGGAACCTAAGCCGTTCTCTGTTGGCGCAAGAATAGAACATAAGCAGGCGGCTGTTGACGAAAGCTTATACGGCGACCATGCAGGCAATCCACTTCTTCCAAAGGGCGAGTATCAGCTTTCATGGCGTGATAAAAACGGCAGAGGTGTTTACACTTTTTGTATGTGTCCGGGCGGTACAGTTGTGCCGTCGGCATCCGAAAGCGGAGGCACTGTCACAAATGGCATGAGCGAGTTTGCCCGTGACGGTGAAAACGCAAACGCTGCAGTAGTTGTGGCCGTTACCCCTGACGACTTTGGTCACTGCCCGCTTGACGGAGTGGCTTTCGCACGGTCTATAGAGCAAAAAGCTTATACTCTTACAGGCTCATATAAAGGCGCAGGCACGACAGTTGGCGGATTTCTTGATGGCAAGCCTGAAATAGCAGGCACAGTTTCACCCACCTACGCACTTGGCTGTAAGGCGACAGAGCTTCGTGATGTATTTCCTAAATTCGTGACTGATATGCTGGAGGGCGGCTTGCAGAATTTCTCACGGAAAATGAAATGCTTCGGCGATAAAGGTGCAATGCTCACCGCACCTGAAACCCGTACCAGCTCCCCTGTTCGCATTACACGAAACGCAGATATGGTATCTCTCTCAGTGGAAAATCTCTATCCCTGCGGCGAGGGTGCAGGCTATGCAGGAGGCATAATGTCCGCCGCCGTTGACGGTCTTAAAGCCGCAATGCAGATAATGTCAAGACAAGCACCGTGTGATAAATAACCAAAAAAAGCCGTTTACTGTACGAATTTTTGTACAGCAAACGGCTTTTTATTGTAGGGGCGAACACTGTTCGCCCGTTTACCTACACTCGTTTATATAAGCCGAAATATCACACAAAAAGGGACGGCAAAACCGTCCCTTAAATTTTTGGATATTAAAGCTCAACTGGCTCGAATCTGATACGGATATCAGGAAGCTTCTTGATCTCTGTGTAGCTGTTCATAAGTCCGTCCTCAATAGACAGATCATTCTCACCGCTTGCAGGAGGAGCAAAAAGTCTGAGAGTCAGATCAGCCTCACCCTCCAGCGGCTTCTCAAAGAAAGCTGCCATAAGGTCGATCGTCTTTGCCTCAGGTGACTTATAGAACCACTTGCCGTTTATCTCCATCATGATGTTTGAATCATCATCAAATGTAACCTCGCAGAAGTGTGGATTCTTTTCAAAGTGGAGAGGGATCTCAAGACCCTCTGCGTCCTCAGAACCGCCCCAACGAAGCGTGCATGGCAGTGTAACCTCGTCGCCTCTTGTCATTGCAGGCTTGAAGAAATCATCGTGGATAATCTCCTTGTATGTCTTCATAACAGGCTGCTCGATACCGCAGTCAGCATAGTTAGGGTCCTGAATCTCAAGACCAAGACGTCCTCTGTCTCTGAACTGATAGAAAGTAAATCCTGAGAACCAGCTCTCGCCGTCAGCCTTGAGCATATCGCAGAATTCCTTTACCATTGCTGCCTGATCGTATGGACCTGTAACATCACCGTCAGCGTTGAACTCGCTCATTACCATTGGCTTTGTAACGCCGCCGTTTATCTCCTTGAATCTCTCAAAAGAACGCTTTGTCATATTGTATATGTCCTTGACCTTGCTTCTGCTGTGGCTTGTGCCGCCTCTTTCAGCAACGTCATAAGGCCAACCCCAGTGAAGAGCCATGTACTTGTCAACAGACCAGATGTCTGTCTCCTTGACAGCCTGTGAAAACTCTGCTTCCTTTTCGATCTCTTTCTTGTTAAGATCTTCAATGCCACCGATACAAAGAATAGTAGAAACGTTTGGTGCATGCTCTTTAAGTATCTTATTGAAACGGCAGTAGAAATCAGCAACTTCCTGATAAGTGCATCTCTTGTTGAATGAGAACCAGTTGCCTGTAGCTTCATGGTTTATTCTCAGAAGAAGTCTGCCGAAAGGTCTAAGGTCATTTGCGATAGCGATAAGCTGCTCGTCTGAAACGTGTGGGTCAACTGTGAGTGTGAGTGTAACGTCCTGTCCATGACGTCTTACATCTCTCATGAAGGTAAAAGGCTCGCCCTCTGTGTTGCCCTCAAGACCGCCCTTGTACGTGAAATAATCATCATATGGATAATCCCATGCAAAAGAAACATCTTCGTCTTTCATTACCTCAGAAATTCTTCCGGGGAACTCCTTATCCAGCGGATAGTAGCAGTACATAAGGCTTATGCTTCTGTGTGGTCTGCCCATTTTGTTGAGAATATAATCCTGATTTACATACTCTCCACGCTCAGAGCCGTCGCCCAAATCAACAGCACATTTTGCCTTACCCATATGCAATGAATAGATCTTGTATTCGCTCATAAAATTTCCTCCTATTTTAAAGACAGGACTTTCCTGCCTATTCTGTTACTAAAAAATTCGTTAATATCGTCCAACACCCTTGAAAGCTCAACTCTCGGCTCAACGCACATAAAATCCAGGCACTGCGGAATTTTTTTCACACATGGACTTGGTTTTAAGTTTACCACAATAAGCTCATAAAGTCAAGAACTGTGGCTCAGCTAACGTTATTAATGTAATTTACAATATAAGCCGTCATGCCTAATATAATAAATTCATGTTTCATATTCTTATATTAAGTATAAAATCTTCTGATTTTAAGCCTTGGTTCATACGAAAACAATGTTAAAATCTTTATGTTCTAAAGAGTAGTATAGCAGAGCTTAATACAAATTTATAGTGAAATAAACAAATAAATAATGAATTTTCAGTGAATATAAAAAGCGAACAGGCATCCACCCGTTCGCTTTAATTGATATGATTAAATTACATCTCCGAGCTTGTGTCTGCACTGTCGACCGCACTCTCAGAAACCTCAGAACTATCCGCACTGCCTGCAAAAGCATTGCTGTTTTTATTCTCTCCGTAGGTAGACATATACACCTTTGTGAATTGTATGTCCTCCCTAGGCTTCAGCGTCTCAGAGTCAGCCACATCAGCACCGCATATCTCGTCATAAATATCCAAGCCATCATAAACCTGACCGAAAACAGTATACTGCTGAGAGAAATTAAGCACACCGCCATATTTCTCAAAAGCATCGGTGATATCCTCAGGGATATTGTTGCTGTCTGCAAGCTTGCTGTCAAGCTCCGCCTGCTCCTCCTCGGTAAGGTCATAGTTATCAACAAAAAGAAGATAGCTGTTTGAAACCTTCTTCTTGCTGAACAAGTGACCTTGCTCCTGAGTGTATGCACAAAGCGCACCTTTTAAAGGCCACAGGTTTTTTGAATACTCCGCCTCGATAGTGGTAGTGTCAGTGTCAGAAGTTGTCTGACCGTCAGCCTGCTTTGTTCCGCCTATAAAATACACACCGTCCTGCACCATGCTCACATAAGTGCCGTCATAGTAGCCCTTTTCCACAAGTCCAGTGAAAAACTTGCAATAGTTCGGTGCTTCATCAGGAAAAAGCACAGCCTTGAAAGTTCCCTTGTTTGTTTCAAAAACCACCACAGGGCTGTCATCGGCAGGTTCGTCCATCTGTATCACCTTTGCGTCAGTATAGTCTATATCATTCTTGCCGCTACTGGTACAGGCATAAAATAGAACAAAGATTATAACAAAGCAAATTGCTATAAGTGAAAACTGAAAATACGTCTGAAACTGTTTTCTGCGGGATGGACCCAGATCCTGTTTATTTTTGCTCATTTAACGCTCCTTTACTTTTTCTTTATCTTTGTGCCCTGTCTTGTTTCCTCAACGATATAGCCAAGCTCGCCTATCTTATCTCTCAGCTCGTCAGCCTTAGCAAAGTCCTTTGCCTTTCTTGCAGCCTTACGCTCCTCAACAAGCGCCTTGACCTCCTCAGGGATATCCTCTTCACCGTCAGCACTGAGCTTCTTTGCAGCTTCTATCAGACCAAGTGAAAGCACCTTGTCAAAATCCTCGATAAGGGCAAGCTTTGTTTCATTGTTAGTGTCAGCTTTAAGAACGTCATACAGAACAGTGATAGCATTTGAAGTGTTTATATCGTCATCAAGTGCCGCCTTGAAGCTACCCTTGAACTTCTCAAAATTCTCAAGCTCCACTACCTCGTCAGGCTTCTTGTCAGCCATAAGCTGTGCTATCCTTGCAGTGAGCTTGTTGTATGCTGTCTTTGCATTGTCAAGGTTTTCGTATGTGAAAACAAGTGACTTTCTGTAGTGTGACTGCAAGCAGAAAAATCTGTATACCAGTGGGTCATAGCCCTTTGACTCCAGCAGTGAAACAGTAAGGAACTCTCCCTTAGACTTTGACATCTTTCCGCTGTTTGTGTTAAGGTGCAGGATATGGAACCAGTAGTTGCACCATTTGTGACCAAGATAAGCCTCAGACTGTGCTATCTCGTTTGTGTGGTGTGGGAAAGCGTTGTCGATACCACCGCAGTGAATGTCAAGTCTTTCGCCAAGGTGCTTCATGGAGATACATGAACACTCGATATGCCAGCCAGGGTAGCCCACGCCCCAAGGGGAATCCCATTTAAGCTCCTGATCATCGAACTTAGACTTTGTGAACCACAGTACAAAGTCAGCCTTGTTGCGCTTGTTTGTGTCCTCCTCAACGCCCTCACGAACGCCGACCTCAAGATCTTCCTCATTAAAGTTGTGGAAAACATAATACTCTTTCAGCTTTGAAGTATCAAAATAGATATTTCCACCTGCCTCATAAGCATAGCCCTTGTCCATAAGAGCAGATATCACCTTGATAAAATCACCAATACAGCCAGTTGCAGGCTCAACAACGTCAGGCCTTTTGATATTTAGCTTCTTGCAGTCCTCAAAGAAAGCGTCAGTGTAGAATTTTGCGATCTCCATAACAGTCTTATGCTCACGCTTTGCGCCCTTGAGCATTTTATCATCGCCTGTATCGCCGTCAGAAGTAAGATGACCAACGTCAGTGATGTTCATTACTCTCTTTACGTCATAACCGTCATAGCGGAGATACTTTTCCAAAACGTCCTCCATTATATAGCTTCTCAGATTGCCGATATGGGCATAGTGATAAACTGTAGGACCGCAGGTATACATTGACACCTTGCCCGGCTCGTTTGGTACAAATTTTTCGATCTTGTGAGTAAGCGTGTTATAAATGTTCATTTATCTTTACCTCTTTCCTTATATTTTACTGCTCTTTATTTCCGATCTTTTCAAGCTCAGCCACTCTCTTTTCCAGCTTAGCTATCTGTATTCTTGTCTGGCAAAGCTCCTGAGCCACAGGATCAGGGATATGCACCTGATCGAGATCGCAGGTACGCTTACCGTTCTGCTTAACTATCCTTGCAGGCACGCCCACAGCCGTTGAGTTTGCAGGCACAGGCTCAAGAACTACCGCATTTGCGGCTATCTTTGCATTGTCCCCCACAGTGAATGGTCCAAGAACCTTTGCACCGCACCCTACCATAACATTGTTTCCAAGGGTCGGGTGTCTTTTACCGTGGTCTTTACCTGTTCCGCCAAGGGTACAGCCCTGATACAGCAGGCAGTAATCGCCTATCTCAGCGGTCTCACCTATAACAACACCCGAGCCGTGGTCGATAAGCAGACCCTTGCCTATCTTAGCACCTGGGTGTATCTCAATACCTGTCAACATTCTTGCAAACTGCGAAATACATCTTGCGATGACCTTGTGCTTGTGAACATAGAACCAGTGCGACACCCTGTAAAAAGCCACAGCGTGAAGCCCCGAATATGTGAGGATCTCCAGCGTGCTGGTTGCCGCAGGATCTCTGTCCTTTATAGTCTGAATATCATGCTTTATATTTTCCAAAATCGTCATATCTATCTCTCCCTTTCTAAGAAAAAACCTCCGGAATGGCGTTTCACCACTCCGGAGGCAGATTATGATCTACGGTCCCACTCCGATTTCCTGTACAAAATTTTGTACAGCTCAATATCTTTAACGCAGACCCTACGGAGAGGAATACTAAGCTTTCGCCGTTGTTCGCTCCCTGCTGTCAGCCGCACTTCACTGAAAGTCCTTGAAGCCTTGCACCAAACGGCTCCTCTCTGAAAATTACCTCACAGCTACTCTTGCTGATACGCATTTATATATTAAGTTATCATATGCCGCAACACGTCGGCAGGCCACATTATTTGCCCGAATCTATATACTTCCAGTATCCCTTGAGATAAACCGCACCGGAAATAACGGTAAGCACAACCGCTATCCAAATGAGTATCTCGTTTACAAGGAATATCGGTGTTCCCCAAGTGAAATCAGGGCTTCCCTTTGGTGCAGGAAAAATTATCTGAAGCACCATTATAGCGATAAGTGCCACCATAGTGAAAGCCGTTTTCAGCTTGCCCCATATTCCTGCAGCGACCACAACGCCCTCGCTTGCCACAACAAGTCTAAGAACCGTTACCATAAACTCTCTTGCAAGTATCAGTACCACCGCAACAGGGTCTATCCAACGTTCAAATGTGAAGCAGATAAGCGCCGTCATAACAAGAAGCTTGTCTGCAAGTGGGTCAAGAAACTTTCCGAAAGTAGTAACAAGATTGTGCTTTCTTGCTATCTTACCGTCAAACCAGTCTGTGATAGACGCAGCAGCGAACACGATAAGCGCAAACACCATGTGATGCGGTATCTTGAAAAGCAGCACGAACAACAGAAAAAACGGTATCAATATTACTCTAAGCACTGTAAGTTTATTTGGCAGGTTCATATCAAGTTCCTTTCATCTACATTTTTGAGCCGATAAGGTCATAATCCATAGTATCGTCAATTTTTACCTTGACATACTCGCCGACCCTAACTTTATCCTCGCTCAGGAAGAATATCTTTCCGTCTATCTCAGGTGCGTCCGCCTGACTTCTGCCGTAGTAACACTCGGCATATCTGTCAAAGCCTTCACACACCACCTCGACTTCGCTGTCGAGAGCAGCCTCATTAAGGCTGTCGGAAATGATCATCTGTTCTTCCATTATTATCTCCGCTCTGCGCTCTCTGTCCTTCAAAGGCACCTGATCTTCAAACTTCTCCGCAGGCGTACCCTCCTCAGGCGAGTAAGCAAAACAGCCGAGCCTTTCAAAGCGAATTTCCTTTACAAACTCGCAAAGCTCCTCGAACTGTTTCTCAGTTTCCCCTGGGAAACCTGTGATAAGAGTTGTCCTCAGCGTAACGTTCGGTATCTTTTCTCTTATCTTCTTTATAAGCGCCGTAAGGGTCTCTCTGTCCCCATGGCGGTTCATTCTTTTAAGTATGGTCTTGTCGCAGTGCTGTATAGGCATATCAAGATACTTTACAAGCTTGTCCTCTTTAGCGATAACGTCCAGCAATTCGTCCGTTATCCTCTCAGGATAGCAATAAAGCGTCCTTATCCACTTGAAGCCGTCTATCTCACAAAGTGCCGTGAGCAATTCAGGAAGCATAGACTTGCCGTATATATCCTCGCCATAGCGTGTTGTATCCTGCGCCACAACTACAAGCTCCGTCACGCCGTTCTCAGCCAGCCATCTGGCTTCCTTGACGATATCCTCCATGCGTCTGCTTCTGTATTTTCCTCTTATAGACGGGATAGCGCAGTAAGTGCAGTTGTTGCTGCAACCCTCGGCTATCTTTATATACGCATAGAAAGGCTCAGTAGAAATAATTCTTCCGCCCTCCATTGAAAGCTCAGTTTTTGCGCCATAAGAACAGACCGCCTGCTTATCCAGCAGTATCTCTCTTATAATATCGCAAATTTTTCCGTTAGAGCCTATTCCCACAACAGCGTCAAGCTCAGGGATCTCCTTTTTCATTTCGTCACGGTATCTTTCAGCAAGACAGCCCGTAGCTATTACCGCCTTTATCCTGCCCTCCTGCTTGAGAGTACAGAACTCAAGTATAGTGTCTATAGCCTCCTGTTTAGCCGACTCGATAAATCCACAGGTATTTATAATGACCACATCAGAAAGGGCTGCGTCAGAAACTATCTGAAAACCCTCCTTGCGCAGATCATAGAGCATATGCTCAGCGTCCACCTGATTTTTAGGACATCCGAGAGAAACCATTCCCACTCTAGTTGCCATGAAAAAATCTCCAATCCTACACCGCCAACGGACGGCATAAAGTATCACAATAATCTATCTTATTATCTCACTTTTACACAGTTTTGTCAAGCCCTTTTAGTCACTATTGTATGACAAAAATCAAAATATTTATGAAATTTCCACAAAGCCAAAAGCATACAGAAAGTAAGTCCGGCATGATCCCAAAAGAAAACCCCGAAAGCTGCAACTTTCGGGGGTTTCATTTGTGTGTCACTGTGAACACAATCAATCTCGTGGTTACCTATATTATACACCACGCAATTTATTTTGTCAAGCACTTTTGCACCGTCAGTTTTTCTTCTCAGGATATGTGACCGTTATCTCAGCCCCTGCTTCCTGCGACCAAACAACATAATCAAGCTTTCCTTCATCAATAAAAACAGTGAAATATGTATCCTTAAGCTCATCAGGAAGCTGTTCCTTTATCTTTTCTATGAACTTATCCGTCTCTGTGGAAATGTAGTTCATGTACTCAAACTTGTAGCTCTTGTCTTTTGAAAGCTCCGTGACCGCCTTTTCTGCCGCCTCATATACCGCCTGAGCGTTAGCCTCAGCCTTTTCCGAGTTTTCGTCAGTGATTATGCCGTCTGCGTAAGCCTGCGCCTTTGATCCTGCAAAGCAAACTTTCCAATCATTGTCCTTGTCAAGCACCATAAGAATATACTGCGATGACGTGACCTCTCCCTCAGAGCTGTCATAAGCTATGGTCACATAAAGCTCAGCCGCCTTTGAATACTCCTCCGAGATGTTCACCTTGTCGATAAAGCCGCACTTATCCTTGTCAAAGCTATATCTTACTCCGCTTATCTGCTCGTCCTCACCGTATTCATTGTCGCCGCCCATGTTCTTTTTCATATATTCATAGTCAGCGGCATAATCGTCTGTCATAAGCTTTACCATTGATTGGTCAAACTCAGCGTTTGCGGCTTTAAGATACATTGCCGCAACGTCCTTTGCTTCTTCAAGCGGGTCAGCGGCTTCTTCGCTTTCCGTATCAGTTCCCTGCGTTGTCACAGCGTTCTCACTGCCCTGAACATTTTCCGCAGGCTGAGAGCTGTCTGTGCCGTCAAAGCTCAGCGAACAGCCTGTCATGACTGCCGCACTCAGTATAGCCGCCGCAAAAATGATCTTTTTCATTCTTTGCTCCTTTATTCGTCGCTGTACTCCTGTTTTATGTCAGCAAGCACCTCTTTTATTATGTCGTATGAATACCCCAAACGCACAAGGGCGTTTTTTACCTTTATGTCACCCTTTTCTCCGTCAAGATATCTGAGATACTTTCGCTCCACAAGCTCATACAGCCGCTCGTATGTACCCTCGCTGTATTCCTCCAGAGCCTCCTCTATTATAGGCTTCGTAAGCCCTTTCTGTCTCATTTGCTGATAAGCACGGTAATATCCGTATTTACGCACTTCCACATAAGTCCTCGCAAGCCCCTGAGCATACCGCCTGTCATTGACCGTCCCAAGCTCCAGCATCTTATCCATTACAGCGTCGCATATCTCCTCGCTGTAATTTTTCTCAAGCTTCTTGTAAAGCTCCACATAGGAATAGTCCCTATAGTCAAGGAGATACAAAGCCCTTTCCTTAGCCTTTCTGAACTCGTTGTCAAAAACTATCTTCTCCCAAGCAGACTCAGGCATATCAAGCCCTGCTCTCAGACCATAGGCAGACACTATCTCGTAGTTAAGAAAAGCCGTTCCGCCCTCCTCAAACTCTATCATGTATGTGCTGCCCTTGTATTTTGAAACGCCCGTTATTTTAAGCATTTATCAGTCACCAAGCTCGCTTATATCAACAGGAGCGAACTCTTCGAAGTCCTCCTCAGGCTTTGCCACAACAGACTTGTCGCTTGCCGCCTTGCGTATCTTCTTCTCAGGCTTGTCAGCAGCCATATCCTCATTTGCACTCTGAGCCGCCGCACCTGCGTTAGCCTTTTCTTCAAGCTTCTTGGCCTTTTTATCTTTCTGCGCCGCAAGCACAAGCTCCGCCTGATGTTCCTTTATCTTGGCTTCTATCTCGCCCATGATGTCAGGATTGTTCAGCAGGAACTCCTTAGCGTTGTCACGTCCCTGACCAAGCTCATATCGTTGTAACTGAACCAAGCTCCGCCCTTCTTCACCACATCAAGATCGACCGCCATGTCAAGCACCTCGCCCACACGGGAGATGCCCTTGCCATACATGATATCGAACTCGCACTCCTTGAACGGCGGTGCTACCTTATTCTTTACCACCTTGCACTTTGTTCTGTTACCAATGACCTCAGAGCCGTTCTTTATCTGCTCTCCACGTCTGACCTCTATTCTTACAGAAGCGTAGAACTTCAAAGCACGTCCGCCCGGAGTAGTTTCAGGGTTTCCGTACATAACACCTATCTTCTCACGGACCTGATTGATAAATATAGCCGTTGTATTGGACTTTGCGATAACAGATGTGAGCTTTCTCATAGCCTGAGACATAAGTCTTGCAAGCTGGCCAACGTGAGTGTCGCCCATTTCGCCGTCTATCTCAGATTTTGTTACCATTGCCGCAACCGAGTCGATAACGATACAATCAACAGCGCCGGAACGAGCCAGAGCCTCGGCTATCTCCAAAGCCTGCTCACCACTGTCAGGCTGAGAAACAAGCATATTGTCGATATCAACGCCAAGCTGACCTGCATAAACAGGATCAAGAGCATGCTCAACGTCGATAAAAGCTACCTCGCCGCCCATTTTCTGCGTTTCTGCGATAACATGAAGTGCGACCGTTGTCTTACCTGATGACTCAGGCCCGTATATCTCGATGATCCTTCCTCTCGGCACTCCTCCAATACCAAGCGCCATATCAAGGGTCATTGAGCCTGTGGGTATAGCCTCGATATCCATAGCCTTAGCCTCGCCAAGCTTCATGATCGCACCCTTGCCGAACTGCTTTTCAATATATGCTATCGCTGTGTCAAGAGCCTTTTTCTTTTCCTCTGCGTCAGTTATTTTTACTACCGTCTTAACGGCTTCTTTTTTCTTCTTGTCTATCGCCATTTTATATGACCTCCCTATCTTATCGGTGTTTTATCCGTATCTATATCATAACACACTAACTGTCCGTTTGTCTGTACAGTAACCGCAATTTATCTATTTGTACAAATTTTCGTACTATTTTTCATAAAAGCCCGAAACACAGCGGTAAACACCGCACAAGTCTTTCCTGCATCTCACGTTCTTAAAGCCGTGCTGTATCATCAGCCGCATTACTTCGTCCTCCTGACCGATACCGATCTCAAAGAGCATAACGCCGCCGCTTTTAAGCTTTTTCTTCCACTTGCGAACTATCTCACGATAGAAGTCCAAGCCGTCCTCACCGCCGAAAAGAGCTTCCGCAGGCTCAAAAGAGACCTCACGCTGTAAAGCGTCCATGTCCTCTGTTGTGAGATAAGGGGGATTGCACACTATAAGGTCAGCCTCAGGCATATCCTCCACAAGCTTTTCGTCTGTAACGTCGCCCATGACTATCTCAGCACCCGAGCCGTTCAGACTTATATTCTCACGGAGATACTCTGCCGCCTTTTCAGACTTCTCCACACACACTGCCCGACCGCAGTCAAGCTTCCTTTCAAGGGTGATACCAATGCACCCCGAGCCTGAACAAAGGTCTATAACAGTAATATCTTTCTTATCCGCAAACATCTTCAAAGCCGTGTCAACAATAGTTTCCGTGTCCTGACGTGGTATCAGCACGCCCTCGCCCACCTTGAAAGGCAGACCATAAAACTCCCACTGTCCAAGGAGATACTGCAAAGGATAGCCATCACAGCGACGTGTGACAATGTCGCTTATACGCTTTTCCTGCTCAGAGGTGATATTCTCCCCCTCAGCCACATCTTCAAACACCCATGTGACCTCGCAAGCAGCGTTCTCACCAAGACCGCTTTCTTCAAGCAGTCCCACACATTTATCAAACAGTTCTTTCCTTACCATTTGTCATCTTCCTTATTTTCAGGTATACAAGCTCTCAGTGCCGCTATAGCACATTCTATCTGACTTTCATCAGGCTCGCTTGTAGTTATCCTCTGTATCCACAGACCCGGTGCAGATATTATCTTAGTGAAAATATTGTCATATCTTCCCGCTAGCCTTATAAGCTCGTAAGCAATACCCGTAACAATAGGCAGAAGTGCTATCTTTATAACAACTCTCAGCAAAATGCTTGCCCATGATACTCTGAATATTGTGTTTACAAAAATGCTTATGAACAGCACAAGGAAAATAAAGCTCGTTCCGCAGCGAGGGTGAAAACGTGTGTATTTCTTCACATTCTCCACCGTCAGCTCTTCTTCATGCTCATAGCAAGCGATAGTCTTGTGTTCAGCACCGTGATATTCATACGTACGCCTTATATCCTTAGTAAGAGCAGTCAAAGCCGTGTAGCCAATGAAAATAGCTATCTTCAAAATACCCTCGATAAGATTCTTTCCAAAAGCCGACAGGTCAACGAACTTGCTTATGAATTTAGACACCAGCGACGGCAGATACATAAACAGCAATATCGCCAGACCCACACCCAGCACCATAGATATCGCCGTGATGATAGGGCCAAGCTTGTCCCCAAGCTTATCGTCCAGCCACTGTTCAAACTTGGTCTGCTCCTCCTCATCGTCCTCCGTCATCTGCTTCTCAGCCGACCTTGTAAGGCACTTGTAGCCGTCTATAAGAGAAGTAAGGAAGCTGAAAATGCCTCTCACAAAAGGCGTTTTTCTGTACCAAGGCGTATCTTTTCCGCCTTTTATCGCCCACTCCTCCAGGTCTATGGTGCCGTCAGGCAGTCGACAAGCCATAGCCGCCTTGTCAATGCCACGCATCATAACGCCCTCGATAACAGCCTGTCCACCGATCTTTGACTTGAATTTTTCCTTGCTTTGTGCTTTACTGCTCATTTTCTTTCCTTTCAAGGCGGTGTGTGCGTCTACTGCACGTTGTCGTTGTTTTCGATAGGCTCAGAAGAAATAAGCTCCACGTCTACAGTTGCCTGATTGTCAGGCTTTTTCTTCTGCTCGATACAAGGGAGCGTTATCATCACTGTTGTACCTACTCCCTGCTCACTGTTTATCTCCAGCGTACCGCCATGCCGCTGAATGATCTCGTCTGCCACCGCAAGACCTATTCCTGAACCACGTCTTGTATGGTTCGCCTTAAAGAATTTCGTCTTGACTTTTGGCAGGTCTTCCTTTGATATTCCCATACCCGTGTCGGAAATGGAAATACATACCTCATTGTCCTCCTCATAAGCCTCCACCGATACAGTGTCGCCCTTGTTGGAGTATTTGATAGCGTTGTCCACAATATTTATGAATACCTGACGAAGCCTGTTCTTGTCGCCGTAAACAAACGGCAGCATTTTCGGCTCGTAGTAATTGAGTGTTATACCAAGCGCCTTTGCTCTCTCCTGATAGATAAGCACAGTTTCCCCAAGCTCCGCAAGAATATCTATAGTATCCATAATAAGCGTGAGTCTGTTGTCCTGTATCCTCGAAAAGTCAAGAAGCTCCTCGACCATTTGCGAAAGCCTCTCTGTCTCACTTGTGATGACCCTCATACCCTTCTTGAAGGTTTCCTTGTCCTCATACATACTGGTAACAGTTTCCGTCCAGCCCCTTATAGCGGTAAGCGGAGTTCTCAGCTCATGAGATACAGAGGATATGAACTCATTCTTCATCTGTTCTGTATTAGAAAGCTCCTGCGCCATGTAGTTGATAGAGTCGCAAAGTTCGCCAAGCTCGTCATTTCGTTTCTTTTCAAGACGTTCGCTGAAATCTCCTGTAGCATACCGCCTTGTTATGCTGTTTATGCTTCTTATAGGCAAAACAATAGATTTGATAAAAAACATTCCCGAGAAAAACATTAGCATTATGACAGCCACAACGATAGCCGTGATTATCATAGACATAATAAAGATCTGATGGTCGATATTTTTCATGGAAGACAACATTCTCAGTGCTTCATATTCGCTTCCCTTCGGGGATATGACTGACGTTATCGCCATGACCTTTTCCCCTGTTGACAGCTCATATATCTGTGTGCCTATTCCCGTGTCGGACTTCTTTGCGTCCTCATAATCGGTCATGTTGTCATTCTCCGAGGGAGAGAAGCCTGATGATGTAACATCGACCTCGCCGTCGGTCTTGATAGCCATAAGCTCTATCTTGTCTTTCTCGTCATAGCTTTCCACAAGGGAGCGTATCTGAGAATTATAGTTAGTCTGCTCGTCACCTGAAGCGTTCACTACCGCCGTGGTGACTATCTTCATTTTAGATGCAAGATACTGCCTTGTGGAGCTGTAGTAATAATTCCTCACCACCACGATAAGCAGTATTTCAAGCACCACAAGTATTCCCACGACCACCCCGAGATTGTTCCTCAGCCAGTGCTGTGTGATACTGAGTCTGCCGCTTTTTCTTTTTTTTCCGCTCAACTGATAAAAACTCCGTTCATCATGTTTTCACAGCTCAGTTAGAGCCGCCTGCCCACTTGTAGCCAAAGCCCCATATAGTAAGGATATACTTAGGATTAGAAGGCTCGTCCTCTATCTTCATTCTTATTCTTCTGATATTCACGTCCACTATCTTATCGTCGCCGTAATAGCTCTCGCCCCATATGTGATTGAGTATACTTGAACGGTCAAGTGCAGTATTCTGATTTTTGAAGAAATACTCCATTATCTGATACTCCACCTGCGTAAGGTCTATCTGCTCACCGTTCTTGAAAACAGTTCTGCTTTTAAGATTAAGCGTAAATGGACCTGAAACTATCTGTGAAGCCTCCTCAGGCTTAGAGCCTGAACGATTTACACGTCTGCAAACAGCGTCAACTCTTGCAATAAGCTCAGAAATAGAGAACGGCTTTGTGATATAATCATCAGCACCGCTCATAAGACATGATATCTTATCCATTTCCTGTGATTTTGCCGAAAGCATGATAATGCCGATAGTGTTGCTTTTCTCTCTTATCTTCTTGCACACCTGCATTCCGTCGATGCCGGGCATCATAATATCAAGCAGAGCAACGTCAAAACCGCCGTCCTTTTCGTCATAAGCTTTGAGAGCGTCCTCACCGCAGTTTACGTCAACTACCTCGTAACCGCTTCTTACAAGGTTTATGACCACAAATTCTCTAATTGAATCTTCGTCCTCGCAAACCAAAACTCTTTTCATTACATTTACTCCTCTCCAAGATCAGTTTATTATGTAAAAATTATTCTGAATTTCGTCAATAGTCGGTATGAGCTTTTCACGCCTGTCAAGAGGAAGCTTCACAAAATAATCAAGCTGACCCTTGCTGTCGATAAGCTCATATCCGTCAGAGATATAATCCTCCGAATCATTCTTTGAAGACACAGCGATACGCATTATCTCCTCGTTGCTCTCGTTTATATCTCCCGTGTATTTATAGAAAACAAGCTCGTTTGTGTCGCTGTCCTTTTTCACCGTAACAGAACTGTTCCAGCGTTTTGGGAACGTTACAAAATATCCGTCAGATATGGCATAATAGCCTGTGTATTTTGTTTTCAGATCATAAAAATCCTCGTAAACGCTCCATGTAGTCATATAGAGCATTTCGTCTGCCACAGCGTTTTCATAACCCACCATAGGCGAAGTTGACGGTATCTCCACATCACCATCGCCGTCCATGTCCTCACTGTAGTAGCCCGCTGGTCTTGTGCATAAAGGCAGCAGCTTTTCGCTTCTAAGCTGCATAGGATTTTGAAGTCCCGAATATCTGTAGTATATTATCTCCGTCTGCAATTTTCCGTCAGCAGTCAGTCCGTCAATAAAAATAGCACGCCTGCCGCTGTCAAGCATTCCCGTCTTTGATGACACATAAGAAGTCACATTATCGCACATATCAACGCTCTCGCCACGGGTTATTTCATTGTTTTTCATGTTAAGCATAGAAGCCTTTGCCGTCACCGCACCTGTATCATTATTGGTGCTTCTCTGAATGGTGATAAGCTCTATATAACCATCATTGTTTATATCCAAAGGCTCCAGCACCGAATAAGTATCAAGCGCCACACGCTTGAAATCTCCGTCGGTATAGCTGTATATCTCCATGGTCTTTTCATCATTAGTAAGATTTTGATATCCCACAAAAACGTCCGTCTGGTTATTGTTTCCCATAGGCGAGATAATGACCTGATCTATGTCAGTGCCTGCGCCTGCAAGCTCTTTCACAGAATACCACTTGCCTTTCTCGTCCTTGTCGAGAATGTTCACCCTCAAGCCGTCCTCCTCAGATCCGTTTGAAGTGTACTCATAGAAGACCATAGCCTCGTCCGTAGGCTCATCGTCGATATTTGCGATAACATAAGCCGAGCGGTATTCACCGTTTTTAGGATATTTCAGAGTTATATTGCTGCCCACGCTCTCGATAAGCGCCTGATGTATCTCGCTTTGCTCAGAGGTAAGCTTCGGGGCGTTTATAAGTCCCTCAACAGAAAAATTCAGTGCCGAACAGCCTGTCATAGTAAGACAAGAAAGACAAACAGCAGCCAATTTAAGATTTTTCAAGCGATCCCTCCTGATACACCAAACAAAAAAATAGAACCGGGCATATACCCGATTCTATTATATCATATACACAAAAATATTTCAAGCCTTTTTCTGCCCATTAGGAACAGGTAAAAATTATTTTGCTTATCTTTCGTCCAATGGGATATACTTCTTCTCACCTGAGATAGCCTTGTATGCAGGACGGATTATCCTCTTGCCTGTTACAAGCTCTTCAAATCTGTGTGCGCACCAGCCTGCCATTCTTGAAACGGCAAACATAGGAGTATAAAGATCCTCAGGAATACCCAGCATACTGTAAACAAAGCCCGAGTACATATCAACATTAGCGCACATCGCCTTGTCACTGCCCTTGATCTTCTTGAACAGCTCAGGAGTAAGTCTTTCCACCGCTTCAAGAAGCTTGTATTCTCTCTCAAACTCAGTGTTCTCAGCCATTTTCTTGGCATTCTCTCTGAGTATGACAGCTCTAGGGTCAGACAATGTGTAAACAGCGTGACCCATGCCATAAACAAGACCAGTGTGGTCAAAAGCTTCCTTGTTGAGTATCTTTGTAAGGAAATCAGCGATCTCGCCCTCGTCCTCCCAGTTCTGAACGTTGTCCTTTATGCACTGGTGCATTGCCGCCACCTTAAGGTTAGCACCGCCGTGACGTGGACCTTTCAGTGAACCGATAGCCGCAGAGTATGCAGAATAAGGATCCGTTCCGGAAGATGTAAGCACACGGCAGGCAAAAGTCGAGTTATTTCCTCCGCCATGCTCAGCGTGGAGCATAAGTAACAGATCAAGAATCTTAGCCTCTTCCTCAGTGAACTGTCTGTCCGGACGCAGTGCCGACAGTATCATCTCCGCAGTAGAATGTGTAGGTATCAGAGGGTGCATGAACAAGCTTTCACCGTCATAACAGCGTTTCTTTACCTGATAAGCCGAAACCATGATGTTAGGCAATTTAGAGATTATAGAGATAGCCGTAGCCATTTCATACTCAGGAGAACGGTTCTCAGGATTATCGTCATAAGAGTAAAGAGCCAGAATTGCTCTCGCCATCTTATTCATGATGTTCTTTGACGGAGCTTTAAGTATCATGTCCTCAAAGAAGTTGTCAGGGAGAGGTCTGTTTTCAGCCATCATTTCTCTGAACGCATCAAGCTCCACCCTGTTAGGCAGATCGCCCATGAGCAGCAGATACACTATCTCCTCATAGCCGAAACGTCCCTCTTTCTGAGCGTTAGTGACCAGATCATTTATGTTGTATCCACGGAAGATAAGCTGACCTTGAATAGGAGATTTCTCACCCTCGTTTACCACATATCCGTGTACGTTACAGATATTAGTAAGACCTGCCATAACACCTGTACCGTCAGAGTTTCTCAAGCCTCTTTTTACCACATATCTGTCATAAAGCTTAGGGTCAATAGTATTGTTTGCTATAAACTGTTCGCATAAAAGCGACCTTGCTGCATTATTTATCATTGAATAGATCATCTCGCTTTCAAGTAGATTATAAATATAAGTTATATTATACACCTTTTTCAGATTTTTGTCAAGTATTAAGATAACCTGTCAAATCAAAACCGCATATCTCCGCCATTTAAAAATTTGCAGTACAAAAATTCGCCCTGTATGAATATTTGCTCCACTGCATGAATATAATATAGTACCCCAAAAAAGAAAGGACAAACCATATGAAAGACCTGATACAGATAATGGCAGTATTTGCTGTTATCCTTATAATAATACCGACAATAGTATTTCTTCGCCCAAACGAGTCCGCATCGAAACCTGCATTTTCAGAAAAAGAAAAAATAGCCGTATATTTCACCGAAAACGGCAAGACCGAAGACTTCACCATTGAAGAATATATGATAGGCTCAGTGCTTGCACAAATGCCCGCGGACTTTGACGAAGAAGCCCTGAAAGCGCAAGCCGTCCTCGCCCATACCTACATATGCCGCCGACAGCTCTCCGAAGCCCAGTCGCCTACTCCCGCCTTAAAAGGCGCACTCATCAGCGATGACAGCACCCTCTACCAAAGCTTTTTTACCCTGAAAGCCGCCAAAGAATATTACGGAAACGACTATGAAAAAGCATACAAAAAGGTAAAGTCAGCCGTGCAGTCAGTGGAAAACGAAATACTTACCTATAAAGGCGAACCCATAATCGTCGCCTTCCACGCTGCTTCAAACGGTCATACCCAATCCGCCAAAAACGCATGGGGCGAGGATATCCCATATCTTCTGTCAGTAGACAGCTCCGCTGATAAAGACCTTGTCACCAAAGAATGTACCCAGACACTCACCGCCAAGGAATTTCAAGACAAGCTTCTTGACCGCTTCCCCGATATTAATTTCACTCCCCTCGCCAATGCTGATAGTTGGCTCAAAACAAAAACAGACGGCATAGGCTATGTAACGAACCTGACCGTCTGTGGCTATGAGATACAGCCAAACACCTTCTGCGATATCCTTAATATCTCCTCGCCATGTTTCGAGTTCACCTTTGCCAACACAAAATTCACTTTCACCTCTCACGGCTTCGGACACCTCGTAGGAATGAGCCAGTACGGTGCAAACGCCATGGCAGAAAAAGGCTCAGACTACAAAGCCATTTTGACCCACTATTTCACAGATACAAAGCTGCAAAAATCTACTGAGCTGGCACAACTGCAATAAACACAAGGTCGCTGTCGCCGTCATTGATAAAGCTATGCTCATGACCGTCGGGGCAGTAATGGAAATCTCCTGCCGACAGTCTTTCCTCACCGCCGTCATAAAGCATTTTGCCGCTGCCCTCAAGAACATATATCATCTCGCAGTTGCCCTCATGTCTGTGCAGACCGATAGAAGCCCCAGGCACAAGCCTGCCTTTCATCATCTTGTTCTTTCCGTCAGAATAAGCCCTGCTTGCAAAGCTTTTCTCGCCGCCCTTGAAATTCGGTGCAAGGCTCTCTTTAATATCATCAAAAAATATACGCATAAAAAACACCTCCGCAGTTTATAGATCAATTATACCACCACATCGATAAAAAAGCAACAAAAAAAGACCCGTCCCGAAAGACAGGTCTTTAATTATTCTAAGTAAGAATTATCTGAATTACGGATTACTTTCTCTTCTTAGTAGCAACTACAGCAGCACCAGCAAGTGCAACACCTACAGCAGCAAGAGCAGCAGCACCTGTGCTTGGGTTTGTGTTAGATGCGTTGTTAGCAGCCTTAGAAGATGTAGCAGCAGAGTTAGTCTTAGAGTCTGAAGAATCTACGAGAACACCCTTTGACTCGTCAGAATCTGTTGAATCAGCTGTTGACTCAGAAGAATCTGCTGGCTCAGCGTCACTCTTGTTGAGAACTACAACCTTCTTAACAGCCATCTTAACAGCAGGATCTTCGCCGTCTGTACCAGCGAGGTCTGTAGCAATGTCAAAGAACATATTATTTGCGTCCATTTCAAGAGCTGCAGGGAACTTAACGATAAATGTGTATGTGCCGTCAGCGTTTACTGTAACAGCAGGGTTGTTATCAGAAGCTTCCCAATAACCAATACCGTTCTCAATACCATTTGTGAAGCATGGATAAGCTGTGAAAGCGTCAGTTACATTTGAGATATCAACTGTAACAGCAATAGCGTCAGCACCTGCAAATACGCTCCAATCATCAACAAGGTTGAAATCAGCCTTGTGTGCATCGTCACACCATGGGTGCTTAATGTTGATTCTTACCTTATTACCGTCAGATGTAGACTTACCCTCACCGTTAAGTGTAACCTCAGTCTGCTTCTTGTATTCGCTAAGGTCAACAGTGTTTCCGCCCTGTGCCTTGTCAGACTCTACAACAAGGATAGGATTGCCGTCCTTGTCAAGAAGTGTGAACGCATTGAATGTGAAGTCCTTTGTAGACCAGTTCTGGAGCCATACCTGAGCATATGTATCTGTATCAGCAAATACAGGATCTGTTCCCTTCAGAACAAAATCATAAGAACCGTCAGCAGCCTTAACGCCTGTTACGTCCTTAGCACCCTCCTGGAATGACCACTCTTTTGAAGCCCAACCAGTTGACTCAGAGTTGTAACCAAGTCCACCGCCTATCCAGTCTCCAGCCTCGATCTTTGCAGCTGAGTCTGCACCAACTGTTACATTAACATCAATACCGCAAACATCTGAAAGCTTAACGTTTGTTCCTGTAAGAACACCTGTCTTTGTAACAACACCGTCATCGTCCTTCTCATCAATGAGAGAAACAGTACCTCCAGTGAGGTCTGCCTTAACAGTAGCTGTTTCATCAGCAAATGCTGCGAGTGACATCATTGATGCAGCAAGAGCAGCAGCTGACATACCAGCGAGAATCTTAGAGATTTTCATTTGTTTTTCCTCCATCTTTGTTAATAATTTTTAGATACATATTGAGCGATATCTCCTCAACATACATCTTGCCTATATTGTAACACACATTTACAAGTATTTCAATAAACGTTTTTCACAAATTAATCACATATCTTTAGCCATTTTTCACAAATTTGTATATTATTTTGCTATATATAGCCAAATA
>NZ_QTYG01000020.1:0-44887 GCF_003462045.1 Ruminococcus sp. AM31-15AC
AGAAGAAAATACGGAAAATGAAGAAATCGCAGAAATCGAGGAATTATCGGAAGAACCGGAAATGGATATGTCCATGTAGGACTTGAAATACGGCGGTTTATGTGATATAGTATCACCACTTTATCGCCAATTATCGTAATCTATCGCCAAGTGTTACCAAATCACCGTAAAATCAGCATTTTTGAGGGTAGAAACATGGAAAACTGCGTACCTGCGCTGTTTCTGAAAAATCATCAAAATGCAGATTTTTGGTAGAAAAACTGGTAGAAATCTACCGCCTTCAAGGTTGGTAGAAAGTTGGTAGAAAACCTAAAACAAACGGTAGAAAGCCTGTTGACAAGCAAAACTGAATAATGAAAAATAGCGGACGGTGTTTCATAACAGAAGCGCTGTCCGCTATTTTTATGCCTAAAAATTGAATAATGCACATCGCTTCTCACTGAGCCTGTATGAAAACAGGTCGCTGAGGAGCTTTTTTTTTCAGATGAACTATGTCAAGGAGGTCTTTCTATGCCGAACCCTACTGAAATCAGTCTGCTCAATTACAACTTTGAAGCCAAAGCCTGTAATGAACTGCTGACGGCTATGCTCAACCATTCAGACTTTGATTACGTTACGGTCGATGAGCTTCGCCGTTACAGTGAGCTTTCGCAGTTCACCTTTGATGAACTTCGTACCGCTGTGTATGAGCTTTGCAAGAGAGGTTTCCTCCTTGTAGTGCAGAAGCCGTATGGTCATGTCTATGCGGTCAATAAGCTGCGAATATCCAACATGGAATTTGTATACGGAGCGTAAGCAGAGGTGGGAGAAATGGACAAGAAAACAAAAGCAAAAAAGACAATACCAGATACGATCTGCCGAGTACATAGGTCAGGCGGTTATGCCGTTCTGAGCAATTGCTTCGTGCGATCAACCAATATCGGCTGCGATTCAATAGGTCTGCTCGGCAAGATCAATGACCTTCCGCCTACATGGAATTTCACGATTGCCGGACTTGTGGCTATCTGTGAGGACGGAGAAACAGCGATCAAGTCCCAGCTTGCTGAACTGGAACAGTGGGGATATGTCAAAAAGACCTTGCTGATGCCAAACGAATCCCCTACGGGCAGGATCAGCTATCTCTATGACTTCTATGAATACTCGGAACTGGACGATTCTATCCCGAAGTATGACATTGAAATGGAGACATTTACAGCAGATAACGCTACCCTGAACCGTGTGAAGAAGGACAGCAATTTCACTATTATCAGTGCAAAGCTCCTCAGAACCAATAAGATCAGGAACAAACTGATCGGCTTTATGCTGAAAGTTCTTTCTCTGCCGAATAGCTGGAATTTCTCTATGTCAGGACTGAAAGCTATCTGCAAAGAGGGCAAGACTGCCGTGCATAACGCTGTGAACAAGCTCATTGATAAGGGCTACCTTGTTCGCACTAAGCTCCTGTCTAACGAGAGCGTAAACAATCATTTTGAATATGTTTACAGCTTTTTCGATGAACCTGTCAGCAAGGAAGAAGCAGACGAACTTGAAGCTGAGACCAGACGCAAGGCTATTACAATCCGTGAGGGCGGCAAGGCAAAGGCTGCTGTTTCTTCTATGGGTGAAAAACAGAGGGTGGAAAAACCGTATCTGGACACTCCGCCTGCTGAAACTCCGCTGTCTGAAAATCAGGGACAATATAATAACAACAATACAAAACAGAAAAATCAATTACTGTGTGATAAATCCTCTATCATTCCTGCGGCGGCAAAGCAACTTTCAACATTCCGAGTGTTGAAAAATCTGCTGAGAGAGTGACTGACGGATATAACTCAGAAGCAGTTGAATATTACACGGAAGTTGTAAGGGATAACATCGAATATGGGGAGCTTGGTTACTGGTTGACTGAGGACGGTCATGACGGCTACAAGGAAGCAGACAATATCGTCGGCTTTATCGTTGACGAAATATGCTCCACTGCACCATACACAACGCTCAGAGGTCAGGCGTTCCCCAGAGCTGTGATACAGTCAAAGCTGCTGCAAGCTGACCTCAACATTGTGGAGACTGTTCTCCTGAAAATGGCACAAGTAGATAATATCAAAGACTTCCGCAGATATTTCATCAGTTCCCTCTACAATGAGGTTCTGACATATCATTTCAACGAAGGCTGCGAAAACCGATGGGCTGTTCAGGCTGTGGCAAGAGATTTCGGCTATGCTGTCTGACCGGGAAAGGAGGTGGTTCTATGGCTGCAAAGAAGAATGTGGCGGTAACTCCTGCATTTACAGGCAGGAATGTATCGCTGTCTGAGATCTCTCAGGCAAGCGGTATCGGCATTGCTACGCTGAAAAAGGGGCTTATTGCCGGAGCTGTTGACTTCGGTTATGCGATCCCCTGCGGTAAAGGCGATCAGCATCGCTATTACTGCCCCGACAGGCTTGTGTATCTCAAGACCGGATATTTCAATCCGAATCCTGAGAAGCAGGACACTGACTCCGAAGCCGCTTGAAAGTCTGTAAACGACCTGTTTTACAGATTTCACAGCGAATTTGAAGCGATCGTCATGGATATGCTCGGTGACAGGATAGACAGAAAAACACTTGACATCGTGTTTTCTTCTTTTGACGAGCTTCAGGAGAATTATCACAACAAGCTCCATGAGCTGTTACAGAAAGAGGTGAAAAATCATGGCTAAGACAATTACCACACAGTATGGCGAGTTTCTGAACTACGATAATCTTGTGAGGATCGGTGTTGTCACGAATTGGGAAGATGCAGAGCCGGACGAGAACGGCATTGTTACGCCCGATTATGAGATGGTCGGCACTGACACCAGCGGCAATCAGATTCCAATGGGCAACTACAAGACACCCGAAGCAGCAGAAGCCGCCCTCGCAGACCTCCACAACTGGCTGTCTGCCGAAGCGTATGCCGTTTACGAGGTCAAGTCTGGCGGTGATGCGTAATGCCGTCCGACTATGAGAACGGTGCGAAGAAAACCATCGACATTTCGATCAAGGCGGAGAAAATGACCGCCGATGTGCTGAAATCGGCATTGCAGGAGTTTTTGTCGGGCAAAGCAGAGAAAAAGGGACGAATGACCTTCAAGCAGTTGCAGGCAAAGTCCCCGTCAAAGCTCGACAGCATTGAGGTTTCAGACCGAAATATCGGGGTTTCTGAAACCGCACGAAAATACGATGTGGATTTTGCTCTGAAAAGAGATAAAAGCACCTCGCCGCCTACCTATCATGTTTTCTTTTCCGCTGCCAAAACAGAGGATTTCAAGAGAGCATTTTCGGAGTATGTCGGCAAGGGACAGGGCAAGACACAGAAGCGTGGTGAGTTCACCCGTGAGCAGATGCAGCAGCAGGCTCAGAAGATCAGGAACAAACCCCGCAAACAGAAACAGAGAGAGAAAACAAGGGAGAACAGACGGTGATCTATAACCACTTCCAGCCTGCACCCGTTCCACGGGCAAGGGGCGATGATATTTTTACGGCAGACTTTTGTGCCGATACCAACAGAAAGGAAAGGTCTGCGAATTGCAGATCGACACGAGAAAACTCAAAAAGCTGATCATCAAGGCTGTTCCCTATGTAGCTTTCTCTTATGTGGGCAACCTGATCGGCTTTGCGTATCGACCGCTGAGGGTGACGGTTTTCAGGAGAAAATTCTCCCCTTCATGGGCAATCTCGGTGCGGCATTTGCACAAATCTTTCCCAGTTTACACCCGTTTGATCTTCTTTTCGGCTTGGTTCTTGCGGGTGTAATGAGGTTAGTCCTCTATGTCAAGTCGAAAAACAAGAAGAAATTTCGCCAGGGCGAGGAATACGGCTCTGCCGTATGGGGCGGTGAAAAGGATATTGAGCCATATATGGACTTATCCTGCCCCGAAAACAATGTCATTCTCACACGGACGGAATCCCTGACTATGGGCAAGCCCTCTGCACCGAAATTTGCCCGTAACAAGAACATTCTTGTGATCGGCGGTTCAGGCTCAGGTAAGACACGATTTTTCGTCAAGCCGAACCTGATGCAGATGCACTCCTCCTATGTGGTGACTGATCCGAAAGGCACGGTGCTGGTCGAATGCGGAAGAATGCTCCAAAGGGGCCGCCCGAAACGAGTTGACGGAAAAGTTGTGTACCGCAGGGACGATAAGGGAAACTATCTCAAAGACAAAAATGGCAGATATATCCTGTTTATGAGCCTTACAAGATCAAGGTGTTCAACACAATCGACTTTGCGAAAAGTATGCACTACAATCCGTTTGCATACATTTCAAAGAAAAACCGTGAGAAGGACATTCTCAAATTCGTCGAGGTGCTTATCAAAAACACTTCTTCCTCTCAGCAGCCGTCCGGCGATGACTTTTGGGTAAAAGCGGAAAAACTGCTTTATACTGCGTATATTGCCCTGATATTTGCTATGTACCCCGAAGATCAATGGAACTTTGAAACGCTGATCGACATGATCAACAATTCGGAGTGCCGTGAGGACGATGAGGAGTTTAAGAACTGTATCGACCTTGAATTTGAGATCGTGGAGTGCTGGCTGAACGGCACAAAGCATGAAGATCCCGAAGTCATGGCAGATTACGGTGACATCTTTGAAACAAAACCCGATGCCGAACAACGGCGCTTGGGTGCTTTTGCACTCAAACAATTCAAGGCGTATAAGCTCGCCGCAGGAAAAACAGCTAAGTCTATTTTAATTAGCTGTAGCACCCGACTTGCGCCTTTTGCAATAGATGAGGTCTTGGAGATCACCTCCTACGATGAGCTGCACCTTGACAAGCTCGGTGATGAGCTGAGTGCGCTTTTCATAATCATCTCCGATACAGACGCTACATTCAACTTCCTTGTAGCGATCATGTATTCACAGCTTTTCAACCTACTCTGCACCAAAGCGGATAATTCCCCAGGTGGAAAGCTGGACTATCATGTACGCTGTTTGTTAGACGAGTTCGCCAATATTGGCGAAATACCGCAGTTTGAGAAGCTCATTGCGACTATCCGAAGCCGTGAAATATCGGCAAGTATCATCTTGCAAGCTAAGAGCCAGCTAAAGGCTATCTATAAAGATAATGCAGATACGATTGAGGGCAACTGTGATACGATGCTGTTTTTGGGCGGTAAGGAGAAGTCCACGCTGAAAGAGATTTCAGAGAGCTTGGGTAAAGAAACGATCGACAGTTTCAATACCTCTACCAACAGAGGTCAATCGGAAAGCTACGGTATGAACTATCAGAAGCTCGGAAAAGAGCTGAAAAGTCAGGACGAACTGGCGGTCATGGACGGCGGTAAATGTATCTTGCAGGTGCGAGGAGTGCGTCCGTTCTTCTCGGACAAGTATGACATTACCCGTCATAAGCAATATCCAATGCTTTTGGACTATAATCCTGAGATGGGGTTCAACATCGAAAAATATGTGAGTGACCAAAAGGCGATGCATTTGAGACTGTCTCGACAGGAGGAGTTCACGGAGTATGGTGTTGATATGACGGTCGCCGTTAAGGAAGTTACAACAGTATCAGCAACAGAAACAGAAACCGCTGATACCCAAAATTCTGAGGAAACCGAAGAAAAAGAGATATATGTCGGCTTTTAACTCAGACAGTGAAGAAACCGAATAAAAGAGAAACGGTTGAAGCTGCGGACACTACTTTTTTTATTTTGAGGGAGACTTTTTACCTATGAACGAACTGAATATTTCTGCGGTCGATGCTACCGCTATGGAGACAGCAACCACTACCTCTGCACCTAAGCACAAGTGGCTCTCTAAGCTCACCCGTGGTGCAAAGAAGGCAACGATGTTCTGCACTGTTGCAGGCATCATGGCATCTACCTGTGCAACTCAGGCATTCGCAGCAGGCACAGGCGAGGTCGATACCTCGTCCTTTATTACTACCGCCTGCACCGTACTCAAGAGCGTTATCTGCCTGATCGGCGGCGGTGTTTCGCTGTGGGGCGTTGTCAATCTGCTTGAGGGCTACGGCAACGATAACCCCGGTGCGAAGTCTCAGGGCATGAAGCAGCTTATGGCTGGTCTTGGTCTGATCCTCCTCGCTATCATTCTCGTACCTGTTCTTGAGGGTATGATGACGGGTGCGGTGTAATCTGACACACGGCTAATCAAGAAAAGAGACAAGCGTAAACCTCGGCTGAACGCTATATAAATAATGCCGTTCCAATAGAATTATGAAAGGTCGCTCAGCGGTGGGCTGTGGTGGGTAAGAGCGATAAGACAGAATGGGAATAAACATCGGTTATCTGACAGCTAACCGAACAAGTGCAGGAGATGAGGTCTACACACCATTTTATGCGGTAGAACCGTTACTGGAGTTTCTTCCGAAAGACAAGAAGATATGGTGTCCGTTCGATTAGGAATGGAGCGCTTTCTATCAGTTTCTTTCGGAGAAAGGCTATGAAGTGGAGCGAAGCAGCTTAAAGGAGGGACAGGACTTTTTCAGGTATGAACCCGAACATTGGGACATTCTTGTGTCCAATCCCCCATTCAGCAAAAAGAATGATGTTCTGAAACGAGCATTTTCTTTCCAAAAGCCCTTTGCTCTGCTCCTGCCTGTGAACAGTATTCAAGGCAAGGCGAGATATAAGATTTTCAATAACGAAATCCAGATGCTCTCCTTTGACGGGCGTGTGGACTATCATACACGGCAGAACATGGAATGTTACACTAAGGGCAATCACTTCGGCTCTGCTTATTTCTGCCGTGACCTTCTGCCCTCCAAACTGGAGCTTCGGCAGCTTGTCAAATATGACAGACCTTTAGTCACTCCCACGATTGGAGGTGATGAATAATGGGAATTATCAGCGATGCGATCGATGCACTGGAAGATTGGTGTAAAGACTTATTTAAGGACGGAATCCAGTCTCAGTTTGACGGCATTTCCGACCTCCTGACCGACACTTTCTCGCAGACAACGGGAACAGGCGGCAGCGGTGGACTTGTCAATGACTTCGTAACTCAGCACCCGTCACAGTTCACTGGCGGCGGTACTGGCGGAACAACGATCTGGACAACGATCGAAACGCTTTGCAACAATGTCGTAGTGCCTATCGGCGGTTTCATTCTGACAGTTATCCTGCTGAATGAACTGATACAGATGGTACTGCGAGGAAATAACTTCAAGGACTTTGATGATTCTATTTTTATAAAATGGATCATAAAAGCACTTTGCGGTGTAATTTTGGTCGCCAACACCTATTACATCGCTTCGGCACTATTCTCGTTTGGCACAACGGTATGCTCCAATGGGCTTTCCACACTTTTCGGCAGCGGAGACTATCTCTCCGAAACACTCTCTATCAACAGGACGGCACTCAGCGGTCTGAGCTTGGGTGAGCTGATGACGGTGTGGTTTATTTCCCTGATCGTTCATCTTGGGGTGCTGATACTGATAGTGGCAATCGTAATTACACTGGCTTCAAGAATTATTGAGGTGTTTATGTACTTATCAATCGCTCCTATCCCTATGGCTACAATGATGGACAGCGGTGAATGGGCTTCTATCGGTAAGAACTGGATCAAACAGCTTCTCGCTCTTTCTTTCCAGGGGTTCTTTATCGTAGTGGCACTCGGTATTTTCAAGACGCTTTTCAGCAATGCAATTGTCGCCCTGAACGCAAGTACAGACGGCGTTATCCTGCAAATGGGACTGCTTCTCGGCTATACCGCAGCACTTATCTTCACAATTCTCCGTACTGGAGCTATCAGCAAAAGCGTGTTTAATGCGCACTGACCGGAACAAGATCGGAGGTTTTATGGCACATTATGTTCCTATCCCAAAGGACTTGAACGACATCAAGGAAAAGTTCATCATGGGATTTACAAAAAGACAGGTAATATGCTTCGGTATCGGTCTTGTTCTTGGTGCGCCTGTGTACTTTCTCACAAGAGCGTCTATCGGAATGTCGGGAGCGATCTTCGCTATGGGTGCGGTCGCTGCACCTGCGATACTCTGCGGCATTTACAAGAAAAACGGCGTGTTCTTGGAGAAACAGGTGAAGTTCATGCGTGAATACTTCACCCGACCGAGAAAGCGATATTACCGAACAACCAACATTTTCGTTTCTATCGAAAGACAGATCGAATACAACAGAATCAAGAAGAAGCTGAGAGATGCCGAAAGGAAGTAACAGCTTCACATATATAATAGTATAACTTTCGGTGTCTCCGCTTTGGAATAAACGGAGGTCACAATGGGCTTTAGAAAGAGAAATGCCAAAAAATGTGATGACCGCAGCTCGGCTAAGGTTATCATGGGCAAGCCTGCCTCTCAGTTATCAAAAGAGGAGAAAAAGATACTTTCCGCAAGAATGGCGGAGATCAGGAGTGAAAACGGCGGTAAGAATACTGTGCAGAACACCATTCCGTTCCTGTGTATGTATCAGGACGGCGTGTGTCAGGTCAGCGAGAATTTCTTTTCCCTGACGGTGCAGTTTTACGATGCCAACTACTCCATTGCTGAGTTTGATGAGCAGAACAATATCTTTTCCAAGTATTGCGATGTAATCAATCTCTTTGACAACACAATTCGTTTTCAGCTTACCTTTGAAAATCAGAACCGTTCAAAGGCAAAGCTCGTCAAAACGGTGCAGATACCCGAACAGGACGATGATTTCAATGCGATCCGCAAGGAATACAGTGAAATGCTCACCGACAAGCTCCTGAAAGGAAGCAACGGACAAAGTGCAAGAAAGTTCCTGACATTCGGTATTGAAAGCACCAGTTATAAGGCGGCACGGGCAAAGCTCATGTCTATCAAGAACGACGTAATCAAGGGCTTCAAAGCCTTTGGCGTTGATGCTGAGGTGCTTGACGGCAAGCAGAGACTTGAAGCTCTGTATTATGCCCTGAACCCTTACCGCAATTCCCCATTTCTTTTCGATTGGGGCGAAATGCTGAGGGCAGGAATGGATACAAAGGATTTCATCTGTCCGCCCTCGCTGAAATTCAATAAGAGCGATTTTGAGATTGGCAATGCATACGGCGCTGTGTGGGGTATGAATATCCTTGCCGGAGAGCTGCCCGATGAGATACTCAAGGACTTCCTTGAAATGCAGAATCTTTTCTGCGTGAACATTCATGTAGAACCGCTGGACCAGATAGATGCTCTGAAATTCGTCAAAAAGAAGCTCACCAATGTTGAGCAGATGAAGATCGACGAGCAGAAAAAGGCTTCGCAGTCCGGCTATGATCCTGACATTCTGCCCCCTGCGATCAAAATGTATATCGAGGACATTGACAAACTGCTTGCAGACTTAAACAGCAAGAACGAGCGATTGTTCCATATCAGCATTTCGCTGAGGGCTTATGCAAAATCGAAGAAAGAGCTGAAACTGCTTTCTGAGATGCTCAAAAGAACTTGCCAGAAGAACAACTGCACGATGTTCCCTTACGATTACAGACAGGAGCAGACACTCGTTTCCACACTTCCGCTGTGTTATAACGAGATTCCAGTCCGCCGTGAGATGCACACAAGCGGTATCGCTATCTTCGTGCCTTTCACTACAAAAGAGCTGTTTCAGGACGGACAGGCTACCTATTACGGTATTAACACCTTATCAGGCAATATGATCCGTGCCAACAGGTCAAGGCTCAAAACCCGAACGGGCTTATCCTCGGTACACCTGGTGCCGGTAAGAGCTTCAGCGTCAAGCGTGAAATTCTTGACTGCTTTCTGACAACCGTGGACGATATTATCATCTGCGATCCCGAAGGCGAGTATTTTCCGCTTGTGTCGGCGCTCCACGGACAGCTTATCCGTATCGCTTCAAACAGCGAACAGCACATCAATCCTATGGACATCACCATTGATGACTATATGTTCAGCAATCCTATGGAGGTCATTGCGAATAAGTCCGACTTCCTGATCTCCCTCTGTGAGATCATTGTCGGCGGACGCTATGGGCTTTCTGCGGAGGAACGCTCGGTCATTGATAAGTGTGTTCAGCGAATTTACAAGCATTTTATCGAGAATGAGCCGTCTGAGGACAAGATGCCGCTTCTCTCCGATTTGCAGAGAGAGCTTCATGAGGAGGGCGAAGTCGCTCTGAGAGTGGCAAACTCCCTTGAAATGTTCGTAAACGGCTCTCAGAACCTCTTTAATCATCGCACCAATATTGATATGAGCAATCGTATCATCTGCTTCGATATTAAGGAGCTTGGCAATCAATTGAAGAAAGTGGGTATGCTGATCGTTCAGGATACCGTGTGGAACAGAGTTTCCGCTAACCGTGAGAAAAAGAAGATCACTCGCTACTATATCGACGAGTTCCATTTGCTTCTCAAGGAGGAGCAGACAGCGAAGTATTCCGCTGAGATCTGGAAGCGTTTCCGTAAATGGGGCGGTGTTCCCACGGGAATCACGCAGAATGTCAAGGACTTGCTTTCATCGCAGGAAGTAGAAAATATCTTTGACAATTCGGATTTCGTGTATATGCTCAATCAGGCGGCAGGCGACCGTGATATTCTTGCCGAAAAGCTGCACATTTCCAAAGAGCAGATGAAGTATGTCACGAACAGCGGTCCGGGCGAAGGACTGATCCGCTATGATAAGGTGCTTCTGCCGTTTACGGATAAGTTCCCGACGGATACAGAGATGTATCGCCTTATGACCACGAAGCCGACCGAAAGTGCGTAAACTGCGAAGAATGGAGGATTTATGAGCTTACAGAGAAAAGAAAATAACCTCCGCAGAGCGCAGGCACGGCTTGACAAGGTAAACAAGCGGTCAAAACAGTTTCAGATAGACTTCCGCCGTGAGGGAAACAGCAGAGGTCGCTTTCATACCCGTGCATATATCGTCCGTGGTGAGAAAACGCACCACGGCGGCAGGGGTATCATTCACAAAGTCGCTAACGCAAAATACCGTATCACAGGCGATAAACCCTCGGTCACAAGGACGATCAAATCATGGCAGCCAAAAACTGTCAGGGGCAAGCTGTTCAAAGCAAATGCCCGTGCGGTCAATTTTGCAGTGCATGATGTAACACAAACGGCAGTCGATACGGCTCTTGCGACTGAAACGGTCGGGCTGAAAGTTTCGGATACTGCCCAGCGTGAAGTCCGCAACAAGCTCAAACAGAAGTACACCCGTGAAGCGGTTGACGATTATCACCGTGGCGTATTTCTTATGGGGCGCACGGCGGTCGATGCTGTCAAGGGTACACATCACCATCTGAAAACAAAGAAACAGCACAAACTTGAAAAGGCAAAGTTTCAGCTTAAAAAGGCTGATAACAAGCTGTATAAGGCGAAAACAGGCAAGCCGAAGCTCAGTGCGAACAAAGCAGCTCTGAGAGGTGCTAAGGCTGAATATAAGGCGAAGAAAAAGCCTGCCCACGGCAATAAGCTCCGCAAGGCAATGAATAAGCGTAGGCTGCAAGCCTACAAGCAGACAAAGCGTGAGCTGAAATTTGAGCGTAAACAGCTCAGGACAGAAAACAAGTTCCGTGTCAAGGAGTTCCGCAATCAGAAGAAGATCAGCAAATTGACCAGACCGGGACTGCTTGCATTGAAGCCTGCCACCTATACCGCAGGACGAATGAAAGCATCAGCTTGGCAGAAAGCGGTCAACGAAGATCAGGACAACGATTTTCTCCACGCTATTGACTCTGCAAAAAGGCGTGTGGTCGAACCTGCGGCACAGAAAGTAAGCAAACCTCAGCGTTTGCAGAAAAAAGAGAAACAGCGTGACCGCTTGAATGACAAGAAGTCGAAGTCCAATAACCGCCTGAACAGGCAGGAAACCCGACTGAAAGACAAGCATGACAGCTACAAGAAGCGTAAAAAGCCAAAGCCGAAAAAGAAGAAAGGTGCTAAGGACACGATCTCCGCAGCACTGAAAGCCGCTTGGAAATTCGTGAAGAATGTCTATGAGAGCGAAGTCAAAAAGTTCTTTCTTTGTTTGGCGATACCTGTCATTGTGATATTGCTTGTATTCAGCATTATCACGATGCTGTTCTCTGCGACTTCCTCGCACAGCGGTTTTACCCTCGGCACATACGCAGCTCAGGACTATGACCTGAGTGAAGCGGAGAAATACTACACGGAGCTTGCCTATAACCTGAATCAGAAGATACGCAAGGTCGGCAGTTCTGCTGACTGGCAAAGCGGACTTGCTGCTTTCGGAGCAAATACGGGCGACCTCTCCGATACCCCTGATGAATGGGTATGGGGGCGTTCCTCGGTCTATGACTTTGATCCCGTGTATGACTTCGACACCTACAAGCTGTGGAGCTTTTTGTGTGCTTACTACTATGATTTTGATGCCGATAACGATGATATTTACTATTGGGAATTTGACGGCGATACAGAAGATCTGCTTGAAGAAATTTTCAATGATGAGTATGAGTTCGTCTATTGGTATGATAATCAGTCCCGTTGGGAGGAGCTTTCCCCATACAACTATTGGGGCGGCGGTAACGCTTCATCGGGAACATATTACAGAGCCGAACAGGACGCTTATATCTATGACGGGCAGCCGTATAGATACCGCTTCAAGCCGATAGCGATTACCTCTGAATTATCGCAGTATGAGGACGATGATGGTTATCTCTGCATTACAGACGGATACCGTGTGCTTGATGCGCAAGACGATTACAGAGAAACAGGCTTCTATATTATGGATCACCGCTGGTATTCCGGCACAAGCCACCCGTTCTACTACATCGACAACGATACCGACACATTTTTCTTTATGCACGGCGGAGAGCGTCACGACCGCAGCTTTTGGGGTTGGGACGGCACAGATGCTTGGTTCTTAGTTAGCCCGACAGATACCCATATATGGAACAGCAGTCTGAACGATGTTTGTATGTACGGCTACTATGAGAAATACAAGTGGAAAACGGAGTGCAAGCTCTACTACAATGTCAAGCAGAACAAGACCTTTGATGAGGTCATTGCTGACAAACTCAGCAGTATGTCCCATTCCGATGAACGCTTGCAGTATTACGCTTTATTGGTCGGTGCTGAGGATTCCGCAACGATGTACGGCAATCATCAGACCTTGCACAATCTTCTTCCAGGTGCTACAATCCGTGATTACTCGCTGAAACGAGAGTTCGGCTATGAAATGACGGAGTGGAACACCGACAGCGACGGTCTGTATCAGGGTATCAAGGTGTACTGCACCAATGGCGATAAGCTCAAAGCTCCATTCAAGGGCAAGATCACCGATGTTGATACCGACGATAACAAGATCACGATACGCAAGGACGATGTGGAGTATTGGTATGACGGCACGGGCGGTACTGAGCGTGATACGGAAGTCACCATTGCAAATGCTATACTTCTGAGTGGCTTCTCTGAGGGCGATACGATCAATGACGGACAGGAGTTTGCAAAAACAACAGCAGGAAATGTGAATTTCCACATTTATATAGACACGGACGGCTACGGTTGGGACTATATTGATCCCCGACTGGTGCTGTATTAACGGAGGGACTATGGAGCGAATAGACAAGAAAATCGCTGAGAATCATCAGCGACAGGACTTCCTGCGAAAGCGTATCCAATCCGATAAGGAGGAACTTGCAAAACTGGAGTCCGAAGCGAGGGTGCTTGAACACTCTCAGCTCGCCGTAGTTTTTAGCTGTGAGATCAAGGACGTAAACAGTCTTGTGACAAAGGAGCATGACACACTCATGCGCCTTCGTTCACAAGGCATTACGGACGATATGCTTGAAGCGCTTGCAAACGGCGAAATATCAATCAATACAAATTCCGAGGAGGATACAAATGAAAGCAAGATTTTTTAGTGCTGTCCTTGCTGCAATGATGCTTGCGTGTGCGAGTATCGGCATTACAGCATCGGCAGAAGAAGCAGAACAGGCGGTGTCTGCCGATGTTGCGGAGACTACCTCCGCCGATCATTCTGAGGACGATTCCTCGGAGACAGAAACAGACGAAAGTGCCAACGGAGCAGAGGTCACAACAGAGACTTCTTCTGTTTCTGATGATAAGTCCGATGATATGGAGAAGTTCCGTGAGGTCATGGGTGAGCTTGCCGAAGCAGGAACAACTGAGGTTGAGCCTGATTATTACGGTGATTCCTACTATGATACTGACGGCAACGCTACCCTTATCAAGTCCGAAAGAATCGTGTATAACAGCGAGGAAATGCAGTTTATCGCTGTGACTACAAAGGACGGTCATGTGTTCTATGTGCTTATCAACTATTCTGCGGAAAATGCCGAAGATCAGGTATTTTTTCTGAACAAAGTTGACGATTATGACCTCTATGCACTTCTCTATGCCGGGGCTGAGGAGAGCGATGATAAAAAGAAGATCACACCCGAACAGGCAGCTCAGGCGGCTGAAAAGGCTAACGGCAGAGTGCAGTCCGGCGACGGTGCGGATACCGCAGATACAGAGGAGACTGCTGAGGACGGCGAAGATGCGACTGACTCCGCTGCTCAGGCAAAGCCTGTGCCAATGAATAAGAACAGTATGATGCTCGTTTTCGGCGCTATCGCTCTAATCGGTGTCGGCGGTGCAGGCTTCTTCCTGATGAAGAAAAAGAACGGCGGCGGAAACAGTAAGGCCGCTATGCAGGACGAGCCTGAGTATGACGATGATAACGAGATCACTGAGGACGAGGACGATATGAAGTTCTACGATGATCAGGACGATGAGATCTAAGAAAGTGAGGACAAAAGAATGAGCAAGATGAAGAAGATCGGTGTGTGTATGGCAGCGGTGGCAGGAGCTGCCGGAATTGCAGGACTCTCCGTTAAGGCGGTCGAGGGTGTGAGAAAGAAGTGGTTTCTCCGTGGCTTCGAGGCAGGACAGTTTATCGGCAGCCTGACCGCTGCGGAGACCTTTGATCAGGAAAAGACCGTGATCCAGCAGAAGTATGACAAGCTCTGTGAGGAGTTTGACGAGCTTCAGGAGAACTACAACGAGCTTTGTGAGGACTACTACGAAGCATAATTAACTTTGAACCCAGTGGATTCAAAGTTCCCGACAACAGAACAAACAACATAAGACAATGAGAAAAGAGAGAGAATTTGTCTAATGAAGGTACTCAGCTTATTTGACGGTATCTCCTGCGGTATGCTTGCTTTACAGAGGGCAGGCATACCAGTGGAGTGCTATGATGCGTTTGAGATCGACAAGTATGCCGTCACAGTCTCAAAGCGCAATTTCCCCGTAATCGTTCATCACGGGAATGTTTATGACGGCGATTTTACGAAGTTTCAAGGATATGACCTTCTGCTCGGCGGTTCGCCCTGCACCTACTGGTCTATCGCCAAAAAGGACAGAGAGGTTGACTGCAACGGCGAAGGATTCAGGCTCTTTAAGGAGTATGTGAGAGCCTTAGAGGAATCCGGCTGTAAGTATTTCCTCTACGAAAACAACTACTCCGTTCATCAGCGTATCAAGGACGAGATCACAAGGGTTCTCGGTGTAGAGCCTATTATGATCAACTCGGCGCTTGTGTCGGCTCAGAACCGTAAACGCTGCTACTGGACGAATATTCCGAATGTGGTGCAGCCCGAAGATAAGGGCATTTTGCTTGCTGATATTTTAGAGAATGGAATGTCGTGGCAGGACAAGTCCTACTGTATGACTGCTTCTTATGACGGTGCTGTTATTTACAATACACTCGAAAGAAAACAGCGGACTATGGTGGCTGTTCCTGTCGGTGCCGCCCAGCGTGGCAGATACGTTGACGGTGAAAAGACTGAACAGCATATTGAAGTGCGTGAGGACGGCAAATCCAACTGTCTGACTACTGTGCAGAAAGATAGTCTTGTATGCGCTCCTGTCCGTATCGGGCATTACGGCAAGGGCGGACAAGGACAGCGTATTTACTCCGTTGTCGGCAAGTCTGTCACGCTCTCTGCCAACGGCGGCGGTCAGGGTGCTAAGACAGGTCTGTATAAGATAGACCTTCCCGACGGTGACTATGTGATACGCAAGCTCACGCCTGTTGAAGCGGAACGCTTGCAGACTCTCCCCGACAACTATACCGCAGGAATCAGCAATACCCAGCGATATAAGTGTATCGGCAACGGTTGGACGGTCGATGTGATCGCCCACATCTTGGGAGGGCTTCACAATGATTGATGAAGCTCTGAACAAGTGTGCTGATAACAACAACTACACCATTTATACCAGTATGTGCAAGGCACAGCGTATCCTGATGCGTTCTTATGATGCCGTATGCAGTATCAGCGGCGGTTCGGACAGCGATATTGTCCTTGACCTTATACATAAAGTCGATGAGGACGGCAAGGTCAAGTATTTCTGGATAGACACGGGGCTTGAATACTCCGCTACAAAGGAGCATTTGGACTTCCTTGAACAGAAATACGGCATTACCATTGATCGTGTCAAGCCCGATAAGCCTATCCCGACTTGCGTTAAGGAGTATGGTGTTCCTTTCCTGTCGAAATATGTTTCCGAACAGATGATGCGTTTGCAGGCACACGGTTTTCAGTGGGAGGACGAGCCTTTGGAAGTCCTCTTGCAGAAATATCCTCGGTGCAAGACAGCTCTGCAATGGTGGTGCGGTGAACGCTATTCAGACAAAGACGGTATCCAGAAGATAAGCCGTTTTTCGATCTATCGCAACCGTTTCCTCAAAGAGTTCATCATGCGAATCCGCCTGATTTTCCCATATCCAATAAGTGCTGTGAATACAGCAAGAAGAAGCCAGCAAAACGTATCGTTAAGGAACACGATGCTGACCTTGACATTACAGGTATCAGGCAGTCTGAGGGCGGTATCCGTTCAGCAGCGTATAAGACCTGTTTTTCCGAGTGCAAGTCTAAGGGGTGCAATACCTTCCGTCCGATCTTTTGGTACACGGACGGCGACAAGCGTGACTATGAGGAAATGTTCGGTGTGACGCACTCTCGCTGCTACACCGAATACGGATTGCGGAGAACGGGCTGTGTCGGGTGTCCTTTCAGCAAGCATATCACCGAGGAGCTTGCGATCATCGAGGAACATGAGCCGAATCTGTATAAGGCGGCAGTCCATATTTTCGGCAAATCCTATGAATACACAGCGAAATACCGTGCTTTCGTTAAGGAGATGAAAGCAAAAGAGAAAGAGGAGAAAAATCGTGATCGACTACTTAGCCTTAATGGAACATCTGCCTGTGATACTAGTGGTGTCGGCGGTGCTTGCACTTCTGATCGGAGTGCCGTATCTGCTGACCACAATGCTCCTGAGATCGCAAAAGGAGCGTGACAGCGATGTTCAATCCTGAATTTCAGAGAAAAGCTCTGAGCCTTGTAATGGGCTTTATCATGCAGTTTTCAGAAACTCCGGCAGAACCCGAAGTGCAGGAGCTTTCGGTCAATGACCTGAATGTTTCGACGATCTCTGTTTCCTGCCTGAAAGTGGCTTGGGACGGTGAGCCTGATCGTGATTATTATGTGAGCTGCACAGCTCACGATGATGATTACGCTTATGCAGACAATATGTATTTTGAGTTCAAATCCAATGAACTTTGCTACATAACAGGACTGCGTGAGGGTACGGAGTACACGGTGACAGTCGAGCCTGTTCTTTCTGAGGAAGAAAAGGACGAATATGCCGCAGTTTCCGCAAGCGCTGACGGCAAGACGGAAACGGTTGAGGTCATTTATGAGTTTCCGTATGAGGACGGTTGGACAAACTGTTTCGCCGGCGAAAGAGCTTCGGGCTTGACGGCAATGCCAAGCTCAGGTGCGATATACGGCTCAAAGGTCGATACCATAACTGGCACGGGTATTCGCCGTGATGATTACGGTGATTATTGCTGTGCTATGGGCGTATGGTATGGCTACTGCAATGACAGATTTTTGATCGAGCTTGAGAATGGCACTCAGTTCACTACGAAAATCTGCGACAGCAAAGGTTATGCCGACGATGGCGAGGGCAAGTATCACAACTTCGGCGGCAGCGGAAAATGTATCGTGGAGTTTATCTACGATGATTATAACTTACCGTCCTGCGTAGCTTTCTCAGGCTCTTGGGGTTATTACAACTGGAATGGTCTTGACCTCGGAGCAAACATCAAATCAATCAAGAAAATCAACTACGGCGATCCCGTAGTGTACTAAGTGGAGGTAATCAAAATGAATGTAAAGAAGATCATCAAGGGTATTATCGGACTCGGTGCTGTGGCTGGTATCGCTTATCTTTCCTACAAGGTCGGTGAGAGCAATGGCGAGGTCAACGAGCGTTTCCGTGAGAAGTACGGCGACGACGAGGACGACATCAGCTCTGACGATGATGAGGAGGAAGCGGACAACTACTACGGCACTTGCTTTGAGCCTAAGTATGTCGAGCCTGATGACGGTTGTCTTGCTCCGGCAAGTGTAACCGCAGTTCATTATGACATTGGCAAAGAGCATACTATCAGTGAGGCAGTTCCTGCTGAAAAGTGTGAGGTTCCTGACGAACAGCCTAAGAAAGAGAAGCCTTTGCCGCAGATGGAAAACAAGGAGTGTATCGGGAAAGAGGTCGTACCGCCTCCTGTCAAAAAGTACGCTCCTTTGAGCAGTATTACGATTAAAGGTGTTTCTCGTGGTGACATGGAGAATCTGCTGATTTGGATGATTCGGCGCAAGTCATTTTATAAGTCAGATATTATCTACCATCTTCGCGCAGGTGCAAAGAAAGTCAATATGATATACGATGCTTTCACCAAAGCTGGATATATCAGTAAGGAGGAAAACGAAAAAAAGACATACTGTAATCTCACAAAAGAAGATTTTTACTGGCTGTTGTTAGAAGAATAAAAGCACACTCCCCATGATGGGGAATGTGCTTCGGCAGGTTAGATATCGGATACTCCTATTTTTCACCTAATAGCATCTTTTTCCTAAAAATGCGCCGTTTTTAGGAGAAGTAGAAACTTTAGGAGGAAATTTTAGCATAAAAGCTGTTTCTTCCTGTTCCGTGACGTTCAATGTATTGCTCGTCAATGAGCTTCCTGAGAGCAGCTTCAACCGATTTTTCACTAATACTTGGGCAGATGTTCGCAATCTCTTTCTTGGTGAACTTACCGACTTTCGTATCAACTGCCGCCTTAACAATGTCATAGGCTTTGCTTTTAACAGTAACACTTTTCGGTTTGCCATTTTTGATTTCAATAGCGGTAGATTCACCTATGATCTGCACTCGTTCCTCAAATTCACGATAGCAGGCAAGAACAACGCCCAGCATATACTTGATGAATGGTGTAGGATCGTCAATTTCTTCGTGCCAGCCCTTTGATGCTTCTTCCAGAGCGTCATAGTATGCACCTTTGGTCTTTTCAATATGCTTCTCGATACTGATATACTTTCCGACCTCGTAGCCATTTCGGTACAGAAGCAATAGTGTCAGAAGTCGGCTCATTCTGCCGTTTCCGTCATTGAACGGATGGATACAGAGAAAGTCATGGATAAAAACAGGAATAAGGAGAAGCGAGTCGATCTTATCGGATTCGATAGCGTGTTTATAGTTCTCGCATATCGCTTCAATACAAGGTGCGGTTTCATAGGGCGGAACAGGCGTAAAGCGGATAAACTCAGAACCGTCAGGGCGTGTCTCCTTCAGGTAATTCTGTGTGATCTTATAGGTGCCGCCTAAGCCTGATTCGGAGTACTTTGTCAAGTCACGGTGAAGCTGAAGAATGATGTTGCTTGTGATGGAAATATAATCGTGGCTTTCGTGAATGGTATTCAGAACGTCACGGTATCCTGCAATCTCTTTTTCATCACGGTTCTTCGGAGTAGTTTTCTCCTTGACGATCTGACCGATACGGGTGCTTGTCGTTATGATACCCTCGATACGGTTAGATGATTCCACGGACTGAACCTTTGCAACTTCGGTAAGTTTTTCCAGTTCAACAGGCTTCTGACGGGAAAACAGTTCTTGTCTGCCCTTGTGTTCGTGTATCTGCGTGAGATAGCGGAGTATTTCGTTATCCCACAAACATCTTTCAAATTTTGAATAATCAAATTTTCTCATAGTTTTTCTCCTACTCCTAACTTTTGCTTTCCTATATTATACTACTATTTAGGAGAAATGTCAACGATTTAGGGATAAAAGATAGGAGGAAATCTTTGAAATTCAATTCTATTTTCCAAATCCGAAAAAATCACGAATTCGGGAAATAGAAATCGAAAGGAATGAAAATAATGTCAATTTTGATCATCGGTGAAAAGCCGAGTGTTTCCCGTGCGATCAGTGCGGTGGTCGGAGCTTCATCTACACATAAAGGCTACACCGAGGGTAACGGCTATGTCGTGTCATGGTGTGTCGGACACCTGGTCGGTTTGAAGTTCCCGAACGAATACGGCAACGGCTGGGACCAGAGGTGGAGCTTTTCACAGCTCCCGATGCTCCCCGAAAAGTGGCAGTTCCGTGTGACTGACAGCACAAAGGCTCAGTATGAGCTGCTGAAAAACCTTATGAACAGAGTTGATGTGTCGGAGATCATCTGTGCGACCGATGCCGACCGTGAGGGCGAGTGCATTTTCCGCTATGTCTACAATATGGCTCGGTGCCGCAAACCTGTGAAGCGTTTATGGGTATCAAGCCTTGAAGAGTCGGCTATCCGCAAGGCACTCACAACGATGAAGCCCATGTCTGCTTATGACAACCTGTTCAATGCAGGCTATGCCCGTGCAAAGGCTGACTGGCTTGTGGGTATGAACGGTTCAAGACTGTTTTCCGTTCGTTACGGCGGCAAGCTCAATATCGGGCGCGTTCAAACTCCGACGCTTGCAATGATCGTTCAGCGTGATGCTGAGGTAAACGGCTTTGTAAAGCAGAAGTATTACACGGCAGACCTCAACTGCGGTGGGTTCATTCTTTCTTCTGCAAGAATTGACGATGAAAATGCCGCTGATTCGCTCGTTTCTGCCTGTGACGGCAAGTCGGTCACGATCAGTTCGGTCAAGCGTGAGGTCAAGAGCGATAAAGCTCCGAAGCTGTATGACCTGACCACGCTCCAAAGAGAAGCAAACAAGGCTTTCGGCTATACGGCGCAGCAGACACTCGACTATACGCAGTCGCTCTATGAGGGCAAGCTCGTCACTTATCCTCGTACTGACAGCCAGTATCTCAGCGATGATATGGCGCAGACGGCACTTGATGTGGCAAAGCTCTGTGATACCTATTTCGGGTTTGGTATCTCGCATACTCCCGATATTTCAAAGGTTATCAACAATACTAAGGTATCGGGGCATCATGCAATTATCCCCACAAGCGGTATCGCTACGGCTGACCTTTCTTCTCTGCCGTCGGGTGAAAAGAATATCCTCACGCTGATCGCCACAAAGCTGATCTGTGCAACGGCTCCGGCACACAAGTATGAAGCTGTCAAGCTGACAGGTATCTGCAACGGTACGGAGTTCACGGCAACGGGCCGCTCGGTGCTTGAAATGGGTTGGAAAGCCTATGCAAAGCAGACCGACAAGAAGAATGAGGAAAAGTCGCTGCCTGCGGTATCTGAGGGACAGACCTTCACGGTTGCTGCAAGCAAGGGCGAACACTTCACTTCTCCGCCGAAGCCTTACACTGAGGACACACTTCTTTCCGCTATGGAGAGAGCCGGAAATGAGGACTATGACGAGGACACGGAGAAAAAGGGACTCGGCACTCCTGCTACAAGGGCGGCGACCATTGAAGCACTTGTGAAAAATGGCTATGTGGAGCGTGTCGGCAAACAGCTCAGGGCAACGGATAAGGGCAAGGAGCTTGTGACGGTCGTTCCCGATGAAGTCAAGTCTGCAAAGCTGACGGCTGAATGGGAATCGAAGTTACAGCAGATCGAACACGGCAGTCTGCCCGAAGCGGTTTTTATGTCGGGTATTACACAGTTCATCACTGAAATGTGCAGTAAATACGGCTCTGTCGATAAGTCTGTTTCTCTTTCTGACGGCGGTAGTGAGCCTATCGGCAAATGCCCGAAGTGTGGTGCTGAGGTTGTCAAGGGTAAGTTCGGCTGGTACTGCAAGGGCAAATGCGGTATGAATATCGCTAAGGTGTACGGCGTGGAGCTTTCCGATGCCCAGGTCAAGGGACTGCTTGACGGCAAGTCCACAAGCTACACATCTAAGGGTAAAAAGACGATCGTCCGCCCTGAGATCGTGGAGAATCCGTACAATGGGAAGATGTACTATCAGTGGAAAACAGAAAGGGGTAGCAAGAATGGATAACAAACAGCTTGCGGAAGTCGCAAAGATCCTCGGTGTTTCCGAGGACAGTATTTCCGCTATGGACGATGAGATCAAGAACAGTATGACAGCGGTCTTTGAACAGGTCGCCGTGAAGAACGATGAGGACAAGAAGGCTGTCTTTGAAGCCCTCGACAATCTGTGGCAGAAAGGCTCTATCTACATTGAGCTGAGTGAAGTCGCAAAGTCCACGGGCATCACCATTGAAACGCTCCGCAGTCTTGACTATGAGACTCAGCAGACTATCGTCTATGAGTTCATGATGGACAGCTCTCAGAGCGCACGATTCTATGACATTGTTAACAAGGCACTTGCGGTCGCTGACCTCCCGAATGTGGCAAAGCTCATCGGCACTCCCATTCGTGAGCTGAGGTTGCTCCCTCGCCGTATTCAGGAAAACATCTGCGGTGCGTATGCAATGGAGTACGATGCAGACAGCACCAACACCGACCTTATCGACACGATCAGGGAGATGATCGCTCCGTGACAGATTTCCCGTATATCGGCGGTATCGAAGTATCCGCTATCCAGAACCGTGAGTTTATCCGCATTGAAACGGACAAGGCTCAGGAACAGCAGCAGGAAGAGTCCGGCGCTCAGAAGTCGGGAAAGCTCCTGCCTATTCTGAACGCAAAGGCGGAGCATCATCAGAGCCGTATCGACTCTATTGACGAGAAAATCGCCAATCAGACGGACAGGATCGACCGCAACAAAGCGAAGATCGAAGCACTCTCCGCAAAGGCAGATAAGCTCGAAGATACCAACCGTATGCTCAAAGCGACTATCGGCAATCTGCCGGGTATCCGCACTCTCATCGCTAACAACGAGAAGCGTATTCAGGCTATCCGTGAGGTCAAGATCCCGAAGCGGCAGGAAAAGATAGATCAGGGGTGGAAGAAGATCGACACCCTGACCGCAAAGCGTGACCGTATCGAACACAAGCTGAACCGTGTGATCGCTCTCAATGACACAATCAAGAGCTTCGGTATACACTTCAACAAGGAGCGCCGTGAAGCCTTTGCCGATGCAATGACAAGGCTGAACAGCTCGACTGTTGACTGCCTGAGCGATAAGAAAGCTACACTTGAAGCCAAAAAGCAGGCTATCCTCGATACCTATAACGCTCCTGAAACAAGTGCCGTTGACAAGCTCAAACTCGGTGAACAGCTCAAGGGCGTGAATGAGCGTATCGGCGCACTGGAAAGCAAGATCATGAAGCTCGCCCGTCCCGAAGCGCACTACGAGGAGCAGACCAATGACCAGCTCGATGCTTCTATGGTTATCACAGGCGACAAGCTCGGACAGATGGTGCAGAACGGCACTATGGATATGCCTTCTCTTGCTGAGGGTGCTGTTCAGGCGGCGCAGGAGGTCGAAACGCTTGACAGATCACAGGTCGCTTCGATCGCTGACAAGCTCATTGACCAGCCGCTTGCAAGTGCGGAAATGCAGATGGAAGATGATTACAACATGATCGACGGCATCATCAACAACGGCAGCAAGGAGGACATCGACAAGGCAAGAGCTGAACTTCGTGAGGGTATCAAGAATATGGAGAACCTTGCGGAGAATCCCTTTGTTCCACAGGAGATGAGAGAGAATGCCACGGCAGAGCTTGAAAAGATGCGGAAACAGCTTGAATTGCTTGACAGCGCCGATGAGATCGAGGTCGAGTCATGGCTCATGACTATGGTGGATAACGGCGATGCTGTCCTTACCGATGACGGTGGGTTCAAGGTGAACCCTGATTATTATAAGGAACTGCCCCGTGGTGATCGTCATGTGGAGACTATGACGGAAGTTCAGGCGGTCGAGGTCATGTCCGCACTGACTGCCGCAGGCGTGGCATATTCCGCTGCTACTAAGGGAGAAGATAAGGTCGGCATTACTGTTTCTAAAGCTAATGTTCCTGCCCTGAATGATGTGATGTACGCTTCTATCGGCAAGATCGCCCATACAGAAGCCACAAAAGAGAACGGCGGTAAGGGCGAAAATGGCAAGTATCAGACGATCAATCCCGAATACTACGCTTCACTCGGCAAGGACGATAAGCACACCCGTGTTGAGCCTATTGGAACTGCACGGAAGATCGTGGCAGAGCTGCAAAAGCAAAATATCCCGTATTCAGCGGTAGTCCGTAAGAATGACACGGTAGCGGTCACAGTCTCTAAGGCGAATGCCGAAGCCTACAAGCAGATCGAGAGTGCTGTCAAGGGCGAAAGAGCCGTGGAATATGTCAATCCCGACTTTTTCAAGGCACTCCCGAAGCAGGAGCGTTTTACGCAGCGTATGGATGAGGGGCAGGCTCGGAAGAAGTCGGCAGAGCTGACCGCAAAGGGCGTGGAACATTCTGCGGTGTTCGGCGGTGAGAAGTCCGCTGTCACCGTTGCAAAGAATGACTCGCAGAGAGCTTTCTTTTCCCATGGCAGGATGCAGCGTGACGCACAACGCATCAGCGGTCGAGGACAGCAGAAGTCTCAGCAGAGAGAACAGACACCCAAAAAGAGAAAGAATCAGGGGCTTGAATAATAGATGAGAATTACTGACGAACAGAAAGAAAGGGCGGCATTCGTCAACCTTCCTCAGTTCCTCATGGCTCACGGCTTTGATTTGAAGAAAGTCGGCAGAGAGTATGTGTGGAAGGATCACGATAGCCTGCACATCAAGGATAACGGTTCGGGTGAGCGTGGTGCGTGGTTTCGTTTCAGCGAGGACAAGGGCGGCGATAACATCGGCTTTCTCCGTGAATACATGGATATGAGCTTTGTTGATGCGGTCGAAGCACTCACGGGCGAACACATTGACCGCAACTATACTCCGTCCCGCACATACGAACAGAAGCCGAAAATAGTAACGGCAAGGGAGCTTTCCCTTGCCGAAGCTGATAATGCTCGGAGAGTATTTGCGTACCTGTGCAAGACCAGAGGGCTTGACTATGACCTTGTGGCTTCACTTGTGAGACAGGGCGTGATCGCCCAGGAAGAAAAGACAGGCAATGTTCTTTTCAAATACTGTGACGATCAGGGCAAAGTGATCGGTGCTGAAAAGGTCGGCACATCAACTGACCATAAATTCAAAGGCATTGCAACAGGCTCGGCAGCAGGACACGGCTTTGAAGTAGTCCGCGGCACGGGAGAAAAGGCTTTTTTCTTTGAGTCGGCTATTGATATGCTCTCCTATCTGCAAATGCACAATAAAGAGCTGACCGATTGCAGGCTCGTTTCCATGATGGGCGTGAAGCCGAATATCGTGCTTGACACGATGCTCCGTCACAATATTTCCCCTGAGAATGTATTTTTATGCTCCGACAATGATACCGCAGGCAATGATTTTGCCCAGCGTTTGCAGGAGCAGTATCCCGACATGAAGCGTGTTATCACTCCCGATACATATAAAGACTGGAATGATATGCTTCGTGGTATCCCAAAAGCAGTAGAACATGAGACTGAGAAAAAGGAGGTTGACAGCGTGGCTGACATTGTTACATTCGGCAACAGAATGTGGAATGATGCGACTGATAACAGAGACAAGTCGCTGATCTCTATGCAGCTTGCAGACTTTCAGCGTGTGCGAGGCACACTTGAAAGATCGGGTATCAATTACTATGCCTATGAAATGAACGGTACTGTTCGTATGGCGGTAAATGATAAGGACACCGACTGGCTGAGAAATATCCTCGGCAATGTGAGCATTACAAAATCCAACAGACCTTACTCTCCGCCCGAAAAAAACATCTTCGGAAGTGCGGAGTATCGTTATATCCCGCAGAAGGAGTACCTCTCCGCTGACCGTGACCTTGTGCTGAAAATGGCTGAGATCATGAAAGCCCGTGGTATGCAGTTTTCGGGCAGAGTCTATCCGTCCGGCAAGGGAACGCTGACGGTTTCTCACGCTGATCTTTTCGCAGTCCGCAACATCAGGGACGAGGTTGTGAATATGCGTAAGCAGTTCGCAAGTCCCGATAAGGCACAGGAAGTCGGCAACCGTGATTATCGGGCAAACCGTGATACTCATTATTATATGAGCAAGCTCACACCTGAACAATTCAGAGAGGTCAAGCCTTTCCTTGAAACAAGCGTGAGCTATCATGCTGTTGTCCGTGACGGCAAGGTCGCATTTGCGGTCGATAAGGAGAATGCTCCTGCATTTCACAGGGCTTTGGAGAACGCTGTCCGTGAGACGAATATGCTCCGCAAAATGGCTGACCTCGGTCTGTCTATGGAGCAGAATATCGCACTTTCGCCCGTAGTTCACCGCCTTGCCGTTGAGGATATGCAGCTTGACCTTGCTGATTTCTTTGACAGTAGATACGATGAAGCACAGTTTGGCGAGATGCTCTCGCTTGTGAACGCATATATCGCTCAGGCTCCGGCTGAACGCTACGGCGAAAACAGCAAGCTCACGGATATGCTTGAAGCAAAGTCCAGTTTTGACCGCAGTATCGAGCTTTCGGATTTCTTTTCTCAGCACGATTTTTCCGATGAACAGAGGGCCGCTATTACGGCGATGTTCGTGGGTGATGTGACAAGAGGACAGATCGACAGCATTGACGAGACTTTCACGGCTGAGGATATTCAGGCGTATGACGAGATTCTGCATAATGCTTTGCAGGAATCCGATGTTGCAGACTTTCTGACTGCCCATAAGCAGGCGGTCATCGACAGAGAGAACGAAAACAGAGTTCCCACTGAGGAAGAAGTGCTGTTCCCCAAGGCTGACCTTGCCCTTTTCCTTGCAGAGCATACGCTTTCAAGTGATGAGTGGGAGGATATGGCATCTCCGCTGTTTGAGCGTGGGTATCTTGAAAAGCACCAGCCCAGCGACAAGGCGGCTTTTGGTTATCATCTGAGTGAGCCTGCGTTCTATGACCTCGCCCAGCGTTACCATGACGGTGATGATATTCGCAAGGAGCTTGCTCTCGGTCTTTTAGAGGGCGGTACGTCTTCTGATATTGAGTTCGTCTTTGAGGACGGCAAGATTTCTGACCGCACCTATTATTATGCCGAAAATCTCCGTCACTCGCTGCATTTGGATAGGACTGAGGACGGATATAATTGCAGTTTCGGCGGTATGGAGCGTTTTGTTTCCTTTGAGGAGATCGGACAGGCTTTCATTGACCGTATCCATGAGGAATTTGACGATCTCGCTTTTTGGTGGGTTCGTGACGATTTGCAGGAGGCTATTCCCGATATTTCCGATGAAAAGATAGCTGACCTTCTGACAGCATTTGACGGTGCTGCAATGGCGGATTGGGAAAATGGCGATAATATCCCGAAGCTCAACCGTATCAAAAAGGCTCTCTATGATATTCTCGGTGATGAAGTGCAGACCGAAAAGGCGTTTGCTATCATCGCAAAGGAAAAGTATAATGTGACCTTTGAAGCTGAACAGCCTGAAAAACAGCCTGACAGCCTGACATTCCACTTCGGCAAGGGTGACGGTGATGAATGGGTTAGCGAAAGCGACATCGTTCACGATTTTGCTCTTGCACACCCTGATTGCAGTTTTGCCCTCGGCAATGCTGTCCTTGAATACCTCGATGAGAAACAGCACTCGGAGCGCAATATCCCTGAGCTGAAAGCGGGCTGGTATAAAAAGACGGATTTCTCCATTACCGCTATAATCAACGGCGAGGAGTTCAATTATGACGGACGCTTTGATATTGGGGATGGAAAAGGTACGGGCGGCGGTTCGCTTATTGACCATATCCGCACATATAACGAGGGCATACTCAGCTATACGCAGCACCCGTTCAATCAGCCTGAGTATAAGGAAAGAGCGCAGAGAATGCTTGACATTTTCGTTCCTTTCCTTGAAGCACACTCAGAGCTAACCGCAGAGGAACAGCGTATCTTTGACGATTTCAAGGAACAGCACCCGATCCGCACCTATGATGATGTAGAAAAGGCTCAGGGCAAGTTCCAGATCTATCAGCTTCCCAGCAGTGAAGAATATCACGGTATCCGCTTTGAGGCTATGGAACAGCTTAAAAAGGACGGCGTACAGCTCAATAAAGACGATTACAGCCTTGTCTATGAAGGCGAGGTCGGAGAGTTCAGGGGTAATGCAACCCTTGAAGCTCTCTTTGCTCAGTTCAATACAGCACACCCTGCGGACTTCACTGGTCATTCTCTTTCAGTAAGCGATGTTATCGTCATTTCCGTTGACGGCAAGGATACAGCGTATTTCTGCGACAGTTTCGGCTTTACGGAAATGCCTGAGTTCTTCAAAGAGAAAGAGCTTTCTCAGGAGAAGTCTGCACCTACGGTCGCTGATCTTGATGTCGGTGACGTTATCATGTATGAGGGCAAACGCCGTGAAGTCGAGAAGATCAGCGAAAAGAGCATTTCTCTCAAAGGCCTCGATGCACCCGATTACGGCGGTATTCTGCTCGGAACTTCCGATGTATTCGCTTATGAGGCTGGCAGGCAGATATGGAAGAAAAGGGCTTTGAGATTCTGTCTAAGGGCGGTCAGACAGCAGAAAAGGCAGAGCCGGAGGACAAAGGTCCGGTATCGCTCCGCAAGGTCGGTGACTTCTATGAAATGTACGGCAAAAATGCGGAGATCGGAGCGGAAGTCCTCGGACTGCGTATGCTGTCAAAGCACGGTCAGCCTATGGTCGGTTTCCCTGACCATGTAAAGGACGAGTATTCTAAAAAGCTCAGTGATGCAGGATATTCCGTCCTGATCGAACAGGCATTTGAGCTGAATCCTCCGAAGCGTGAGCCTGAAAAGCTCCAGACGTTACAGCAGGTCGTTGACACATATTTCGGCACGGACTGCGAGTCTGCTGAAACGGAACACGGCACATGGAAACTGGCTATTGCTGACGGCGATAAGGTCGGAGAACTGTTCTACGGCGGAGAACCTGTCTGCGGTATCTATAATCGTGGCGATAAAATGGAGATCGAGCCATACCGTGAGCTGTCCACTTTCCCGAAGCTCCTGCAAACGGCAATGCTTGAGCATAATCCTGATAAGCCTGTGGAGATCATGGACTTCCAGCGTACATTTGAAACTCCTCTCGACAAGGCAAAGTGGCTTATCAACGATTTCTGCGAAGCTGAGTACCGTGAAGAAGCGGATTTCTCCGATCTGCATAGTGTCGGTCTTGCGTTTACCACGCTGACGGACGATGAGCTGCCCATTCAGGTGACGGCTGACCTTATGGACTTCAAGATCACTCACGAATTTGACGGTGAAGTATTCGATACAGAGCAGTTTGACAGTATAGAGGATATGATCGAAAACGGACTGACAGGACTTGACTTTTCTGACCTTGTTTCCGTTCCCAATGAAGTCATTGACAGGCACACTGGCAAGGACGAACAGACGGTTGACCTTATGAGCGATGCCGCCGATATTTCCGATACTTCTTCTCCTGCCGATGATGTTCCTACGGTAACTCTGAAATACAAGGGCGATGCTGAAAGCCTTAACGAGATCAAGGAAAAGGCACTTTCCCTCGGTGCGACTGTTATTATCGACAATGCCGAGGGTGTTATCTCCATTGACACCTATGAAAATCACAAGGCGGAGATTGATGGCGCAGCCTATGAACTTGGTCTTATGGCGGTCGATGATGCTCCTGCGGTATCAGAGGATATTGACAAGCCGTTATTCACCGATGAAGCGATCATTGACGAGATTCAGCGCAGCGTGAATGACGATGTTCCGTTTTGGGAGAAGCCTGACATTGAGGGCGAACAGCTTTCTTTGTTTGGTGATCCCGAACCGCTGACTACTTCAAAGCCTGCACCGCAGAAGCCGAAGTCTGAGTTTTCCGCAGGTCCGGTTGTGGACGGTGTTCAGGTCTATGAAGCTCTCTATGCGGAAATTGAACGTGGGACAGGCTTTGTTGACGGCAAAATCCGTGTGCAGGAGTTCTATGAAAAAATGAGAAGCCAGCCGAATCACCCCACAACGCAGGAACTGGCTGACTTTCTGAAAAAGGAGTATGGAACAGGCGGTCATAGCGGTGACGGCAAGATCACGCTTGTTGACTACAACAGCAAGGGGCTTGTCTTTTCATTTGAGAATGGCGAGAAGTTCCGTCATTCGTGGTTCAATGTTGCAACCGCAGTTGAATCAAAGCTGAGAAGCAATACCTATCTCTCCCCTGAACAGCAGGCAAAGTGGCAGGCTATGAAAGCGGAACGCTCTCCGGAGGAAAACGCAGAGCCGTATAAGGTGGAAATCGGTGACCGATTTCGCAACAAGGCTACTGGCGTGGTTTCGGAGGTTGTTGCACTGACGGGGGCTTTGCCGTATTATACGGACGATTGCACGGTCAAACGCAGAAGCGGTGCTTTTGAGATCGAGGAGAATATCTCTTATGATAAGCTCCTGAGCAGCGGTCTGTATGAATACATTGGCAGGGCTGAACCCGAAAAGGAAAAATCAGAACCCGTGAAGCCTGAGCCTGTTGCTGAGGTAACACCGGATAATACTGCGGTCGCTCCTGAAACAGAAAAGACTGATATTCCGACAATCAAGAACCTATCTCAGCTCAAAAAGGCTTTGAAGCCGGGAATGATGTTTGAGATCACCGATCATCTCCGTCCTGAATGTATCGGAGAACGCAGAATCGTCACGGGCGTAAGCACCGTTGATTTTACTTCCAGAAAGCTCGATGAAAACGGCGCACCTACGGGCAAAGACCTTCACATGGAGTTTGACCGTGCAAAGAACTGGACATTTGACGGCGGTGAGCTGACTTCCAGACTCGACAACGGCGATATGCTGATGAGCTTTCATTTCATTGACAGCTTGGAGCGTACAAAAGAGCCGGAGCGTGAGACTGTAACACCTGAGATCAGCGATACAGATGAAGCAATTACTGACGAAATCTCTGTTCCTGCACCTACTCCCGATAAAGGCGATAACTTCACTATTACCGATGATAACCTCGGTGACGGCGGTGCTAAGACTAAGTTCAGAGGCAATGTCGAAGCTATCAAGACTTTGAAAACACTTGAAGCGGAAAAGCGTCCTGCAACGTCTGAGGAAAAGGAAACCTTGTCGAAATATGTCGGCTGGGGTGCTTTGGCTAAGGCTTTCGATAAGACTGACGATAAGTGGGCCGCAGAGTATAAGGAGCTTTCTGAGCTGCTGACTCCGCAGGAATACGCTCAGGCACGTTCAACGGTCAATGATGCGTTTTACACCAGCCCCACGGTTATTGACGGTATCTATGAAGCACTCGGCAACTTCGGCTTTGAGGGCGGCAACGTATTAGAGCCTGCAATGGGTATCGGAAACTTTTTCGGACGTATGCCCGAAGCAATGCAGGCTAACTCTCATCTCTACGGCGTGGAGATCGACAGCTTATCGGGCAGAATTGCTCAGGCTCTCTATCCCGATGCGGATATTGCAATTCAGGGTTTTGAGAAGAATCGTTTTCAGAACGGCAGCTTTGATGTAGCGGTCGGTAATGTCCCGTTCGGTGAGCTTGGTTTCCGTGAGGAGAACCCCATAAAAGTACACCCAAATATTATTTACTCCACATTCTGCGGAAGCAGAATGTTTCTTTTCTCCGTAAGCCCTTTGTCAAGGAACTTGTAAAAGATGTGAATCTGCCTGTCCTCGTCCTTGCTTTCGGGACGATCACCAATCACGATGTACTCGATAAGCTCCAAACAAGTCTCACGGGTAAGCTCCTGAATATCGACATACTTCTTGATATTTTCAATGTATCTGTCAATATCCTTTTCAGCCTGTTCAGCGGTTTCGCACTTTTCTTTCAGTACAGCGACTTTCTCTCTCAGCATCTTCTGCTCATCAAGATACTGATTCAGCATTTTCACGCAGAGTTCTTCGGGTACAGTACCGAGGAGCTTTTCTTCATAGGTCTTACTGATAAGCGTTTCGAGCTGTGCAAGCCTTTTCTCACCCTCATGGAGTTCCTTGCTGTTATGCTGGCTCTCCGCATCGGCAGTAGCCTGTCTGCGTTTTCTAACGGCTTCACGGAGTGCGTCCTCGTCCTCAACGGCAAGTCGTGCCTTTGCTCTAATATCGTCAACAACAATCTGTGAAATTACTCTTTCCAAAATGGAATGAGGAGTGCAGCCGTCCATTCCGCTTCTAACATAAGTACACAGCGATAGCTGACAGTCTCATATGTTCCACGCTTCTTAGAGGTGTGCATGGTTCTGTTCATTTTCATCTTGTAACCGCAGTCTGGGCAGTACATAAATCCTGACAGCGGAAGAATCACGCCTTCTTTTGTTGTCTTGCCGATACTCACCGATGCGTCAACCTCTCTAACCTTGTCCCACAGCTCTCTTGAAATGATAGGTTCATGATTATTTTCAATCACTATCCATTCCGACCTGTCCTTGCGTATCTGCTTGTGATTTTTGTAGGATACCGTTGTCACTCTCTGCTGTGCGAGATTTCCGATATAAATCTCATTGTTAAGAATGCCACGCACCATACAATCATTCCACAGATGTGAAGTCACAAGGGGATTATCTTTGCCTTTAAGCTGATAACGATGATCCGAGGGAGTTGCGATGCCGTCCTTGTTAAGCTGTATAGCGATCTGCTTCGGACTTAACCCTCTTGCCCTCTGCTCAAATATACGTCTTACGATAACGGCGGCATCTTCATCAATCAAGGGCGTATGCTTTTCATCATCTGCCTTGATGTAACCATAAGAAGCTGAAGCCGCCAGATACTTGCCCTGCCGAGAATTTGCTGCCATGACACTGCGTACCTTCTTTGACGTGTTGGCGGCGTGCCATTCGTTGAATAAATTCATCACAGGCATAAGATCCATTGCCGAACTGTTTCTGTCAAGCGTGTCTACATTGTCGCTCAGGGCGATGAAGCGGATATTGAATGAAGGAAAAATGTAATCTATATACTGACCGACCTCGATATAATTTCTTCCGAAACGTGAAAGGTCTTTACAGAGGATAAGATTTATCTTTCCCGACTTTGCATCATCAAGAATCTGCTTGATACCTGGTCTATCGAAACTTGTTCCCGAATAGCCATCGTCCTCGCATATCTCGATAAGATTCCACCCCTCCTGCTTGCTGACATATTCCGTCAGCATCTTCTTCTGATTTTCAATCGAAAGGGATTCGCCCGCACGTTCGTCCTCCTGCGACAAACGCACATAGATCCCGACATTGTAAGTAGTTTGCTTTGCCATAATAACTCCTTTCCAATCAAAGCAAACCATATTCGATGATACAACTATTATAGCGCAGAAAACCGAATATGGCAAGTCTTTTTTCAAAACTTTTTAGTTCTTTTCGGTTTTCTGAAACGCTCTTTTGAAAGCAAGTTCATAAAGCACCTTATCAAGGTCTTTTTCACCCACGAAATGACTTGTCACAGCATAACGCTGACCGTCCACTTCGTACACGGCTTTGCTGGTCGGCTTATCTTTATATCTCTCATTCAGCTCAGCCAAAGTAAATCCTGTATCTTTTCTTGGCAAGTGTCTCCTTTCCGCCTGCGATTATCTATCTCTACACGCAATGGCTTTTTGTTGCAGGGGCGTTACGCCTGCACAGGTGCTGTACGGAACGGCAGAGCCGTCCCTTACACAGCAATCGTTTTGTTGTCGGAATATATGTTACTCCGAATAGGATGATCTGTTTCTGAAAAGCTCATCTGCTTAGCGTACTTTTCGGAATAGCTTTCGTCCGAGCTGTTGTCAGCATCGGCAGAACTATCGTCAGCCAGCTCACCAATCTGCTCATAGGTCATACCGCTTGCTGTCAGCTTGCCGATCAGCGTATGCTCCGCAGTCACAGCATCGAGAAGTGCCTGTCCCTCCGCACCGCCGTAAAGCTGTGAGAGCTTATCGTAGGTGTAGAGCTTGCTATCAATGATGACCTTGCGCCTGCGCTCCTGCACAGCTTTGATAGACTTTTCGTAGCTGTCGAGCTTTGCCTGATTCTCCGCAAGAACAGCATCCGTAATGATAACAGCGGACTTCTCATCAACCTCGGTCTTAGCTTTCTTACTCATTCTCATCACCTCCCAATGTATTGGATTTAGGGATAATACCCTATGCTAATATTATAGCATTCTCGGACAGCAAAAGTCTATTCGCATTGCGCAAGAAGTTGAGTGCGCCATAAAACTTCTTCATTCGTGAAATTGTTATGGGGAATTTTGCAGAAAGCAGACCGAGCATTGCAAATCCGAGCCATATCACATTGACTGCATACTGCATAGGTCACCATTTCTGATTTATTCAATACGGAGAATTATTATCACGGAGCAACTATTTTTATAAAAATCATGCCCGTTTCCTGATTGAACGTGCTTGTATATATAGAGGGGGTTTTATCCGAGTGCCGCCGTGACCTATTCACATTCTGTATAGAAATATGCTGTTGAATTTAGGCACAAGGGAGAACCGTCATGAACAAAGTGTAAACTTTTCTGAAAAACAACGCCATTTTCTCAAAAACACCGGTAGAAAAGTGAAGGGCTTTGACGTTGTGACGATCACACGCACCCCTGCATATCATTTTCATCATAAAATTTTTCTGCGGTATACTTAACGAAGCGGTCAATAATTTGGTATTAACTTATGGGAGCATATTTCATAGGACTGCCGCCCAGACTGCGCAATAACTGCGCTGAGCCAGTTTACAATTTCAAGAGTGATGATATTGAGTGCATCACGCAGGAGCGTGAGCGAGTATGACCGCCGACCTAAGCGGCGGAGAGTTTAAGTCGCATAGCTCCAAATTCGCTGACGGAGCATCGAAAGCCTGAGTGATATGAAAATCCCACAGGCTGGAAAATAGCGCTACAGCGCAACAAAAATAACAAGCATTGTATTTTGCGCCGCACAGCGAGCGAAAATACCAAATGCTTGTTAGGGACACCCCAAGCCCCGAAACGACCGCACAGCGGTCAAGAAAATCGGCTAACGCCGAAATACAAACAAAGGAGACACCACTATGAAAACCGAGAAAAAGAAGCGTGGAAGACCGCCCAAACACAAGGCTATGGAGTTTGAGGGTATGACCTACGAGGGAGCAATCAATCACGCACTTGACAAAGAGGTCAGAGCCGACCTTGACAAGTGCCTTGCCGACAAGGACGAGAGCCAGCTTACCGACGATGAACGCAAGTACCTGAAACGCAAGAAGGAGAAGAAGTCCTACACCCTCAATGTTCGTTTCACCGAATCGGAAATGCAGGACATTCTTTCCAAGTGTGAGCAGTACGGTTACAAGAACAAGACCGAGTATATCCGTGATTGTGTTCGGGCGAGGGTTGATCTCACGCCCGACCGTTCCGAAATTGCCGAGTGTAACCGTCTGATGAAACGCATCGGAGCAAACATCAACCAGATACTTGTCCGACTTTACAGCACAGGTCACATCTATGCCGAGGATATTACCGAGATAAAGAAAGGGGTAAACGAAATTTGGCATACACTTCTATCCATACGATCAGGGCAACAGTCAGCGCAGCGATCGCTTACATCACAAGAGATGATAAGACCATCGACGGTTTATATGTCAACTCTTATGCTTGCCGAGCCGATAGCGCAGGAGCAAGCGAGGACTTCCGAGCCGTCCGAAACACAGGAACAGGACGCACCCAAATCCTTGCCTACCACATGATACAGAGCTTTGCCCCCGGTGAAGTCACGCCCGAACAAGCTATGCAGATCGGAGAGGAGCTGTGCGACCGTTATCTGAAAGGCGATTATCAGTATGTCATTGCTGTTCATCATGACAAGTCGCACCTGCATTGCCACATCATTTTCAACAACACAAATCTGTATAACGGTCTGAGCTTTACCACCGAGCATAATCAAGGCAGAAAGTCTGAAAGAGCGTGGGCAGAGTTGCGTGAGATTTCGGACGAGATATGTGCTGAACACGGTATATCTGTTATCTCCGAGCCTGAAAAGGGACATGGGGTATCTCACTTTGAGAGGAATATGCAGAAAGAGGGCAAGTCGTGGAAAGATAAGCTCCGTGTCAGGATTGCGGAGGTCATGCTTTACAGCCGTGACTTCAAGGATTTTCTTGAAAAATGTTCGGAGTGCAGTATCGAATATGTTTACAAGCCAAGCAATAAGGTCAAGCTGAAATTCCGTTTATCAGGTGACGGTCAACAGAAGTTTACAAGAGCCGACACCCTGGGCGCAGACTTCACCCCCGAACGCATAGCCGAGCAGATAGCGGAGATACAGGAAAAGCTGTCAGCGGCGAATGTCACTCCCGATATGCTTATCGAAGCGCCGAAGCCTGTTGTTCCAAAGACCGAGCCGAAGCCGACACAGACAGTCACCGCACCGACAAAGCCGAAACAATCTGCCGAGCCTGAAACTATCACCGAAACAAGTGAAACCGCAAAGAGAAAAGCTGCTGCGGAACAGGTGGAGAAGTTCTTTGCAGCCCGACGAGCAAGACGGCAGGCACAGCTTGATATGCTTAACGCAACTGCTATCAATCCGAAGCCTGAACCGTCTGCCCGGACACCACAGCCCACACCTACGGAGAGTAAAGCACCTGAAAAGAAAGAAGATCCGTGGAAAGCTATCAGAGGTATGGGCAGAGCAAACGAAATCATCGCAGACCTTGAAGCTGGTGGCGTTATGTCATTCAGCGAGCTGTCTGGATTCTTCTTCAATACACCTCACTCCGATGACCACACAACTGAGCGTGCCGATCTGAAAAAGAAGTTTACAGCTATCGACACGCTCATTGCAAAGATGAAGCACCGTGACGAGCTGGAGCCTGTTTACAAGGAGTATCAGGGCAAATCGGGCTGGTCGCAGAGCCGTTTCAAGAAGAAAAATGCCGCCACTATCGAGGACTACGAGCAGACGGTCAAGTACATCAAGGAGCATATCAAGAAGTATGCTGTTGACGGCAAACCGCCGACGATGCTTGACCTTTTGGAGAAGTCCAACAAGCTGAAATCGAAGTGGAACAGGCTTAATGTCGAGCATACCGCATTCCTCACCAAGCGTGAAACGGCGAAGAAGTACACCCGACAGGTGCGCCAGTACATCAACGAACAGCAGATGAAGCGTGAGCGTGAGAAAAGCCGTCAGAGGACACAGGCTAAACATAGAAATAAAAATACACTTGAATAAAGAAAGGAAACAACAACTATGAGCAAAATAGGTTATATCCGTGTTTCTACGGAGCATCAGGAAACAGCGAGACAGCAGGAGATCATGTGCAGTTATCAGGTTGACCGCATCTTCTCCGAGAAGCTGTCAGGAGCGAACACCGACCGCCCTCAGCTCAGGGCAATGCTTGACTATGTGCGTGAGGGTGACACCCTCTACATCGAGAGTATCAGCCGTCTGGGACGCTCCACAAAGGACTTGCTGAACATCATCGACACCCTCACAGACAAGGGAGTAACGCTCATCAGCCACAAGGAGAAAATTGACACCGACACTCCTGCGGGCAAATTTATGCTCACCGTGTTCGCTGCACTCTCACAGTTGGAGCGTGAGCAGCTCAAACAGCGACAGCGTGAGGGCATCGAGATCGCTAAGGCTCAGGGCAAGTACACCGGGCGAAAGCCTATCCCCACCGACTGGACGAGGTTCGGTCAGCTCTATGGGGAATGGAGAGCCAAGCACATCACGGGCAGGGACTTTATGCGGAGAATGAATATGTCAGCAAATACTTTCTACCGCCGTGTGCGTGAGTATGAACTCCGTCACGGCATCACCGAGCCGACCTCAGCTTGACCGTCAGGCGAACGGAAATGCCACACATCACTATCCGAGCCTGCGGAGCGGAATTCTAACCGCTGAAAAGAAAAAGCCCTCAGAAACGCTTACAAGAGCATTTCCGAGGGCTTGCGGTTATTCAGTTCCAATAGAGTTTGTGCCTGTTGTGGTGTGCCCCACAATGCCTATTCAGACTTGTGTGGAACGAAAAATATAGTATTTGGCAATAAAACAAGATAACAATAAATTTATAGTTTAGTTAACTACATAGACATTTCCCTTTATGGCGATTTCGTTTATTATGGCACTACGGTTCAAATCTTTTTGGGACAATAAAACAATACCTATAATATTAATATCAGATTGCTTAATAGTATCTTTACCTGTATTAATACCGTTTCTTATGTTTTCAAATTCGTCTTCCAAATAAGCGTGTTTATCATTTATTATATTAACAAACTTATCTAATGGTGAAATGAGCTTTTCGCCAGCATAGAACAACGGGATACCATACACTCCTCTTTCGTCATTTTGAGGATTTTGAATCGTTGGTAGTGTTGAATCAGAATCATTGTAAGTATCGACCCAAAGCCATGTCACTGTTCCGTATTCACTATATTCATCTATTACAGATGATATATCTGATGAATTGATTGCATTCTTGAATGATACATATATTTTGCCTTCGCCAAGGATTGTTGAAACATCATTATCTTCTTCTGGCGTGGGGAGAAAAAAACGTTGATATTGAGAAGAATCATTTTCTTTAATAAGACAATTAGGAAAGTCTGTATTTGCGTTTACTCCGCTTGTGCCTGTCAATAAGCCGATTTTTTCAAATATGAATTTCTGATCAAGACTCACTTTTAATCTGAATGTAAATTTGTTAGTGTATTCTGTTGTGCTAAAAGGATAACTAAGAATAGAGTATTGATATTCATTACTGCTCTTTTGCTTGATGTCAAGCTCATTTCCATTTGGACAGCTTATATAATAATAATCTTGTATATCTTTATTCATTTGAGTCATCATTTTATCTCTGTTGTGATACTTAGATAAAACAAAAGTGCCTGCCGTAACTAATAATGATATAATTATAATTATAATTGTTTTTTTCATTGCTTCAACCTCTACTTCAAGGCTGGACACCGCTTATAAGCTGTTCATTATAAAAAACAATTATTTTATCATTTGGCAATAGCTGTTCTGTTCCCATTGAATAATCATTCGATGTATCCCAATTAGACCAATCTGCTGCATTTAGTCTAAAATGGATTACAAACTGTTTATTAGGTTGAAGTTCAACATCGGTATTAAATTTGATTTTTGCATATGTATTTCCGTAATCGTCATTAACAAATTCACAAACCGAAGTATTACCTAAGTATTGATTATCTACAGCAAGCCAGTCGCAATGGTATTCAAGGTTTTCTTTATTGTCTGCATTAAATACATAATTTATAGTTATATCACTCATTTTTAAAGGCTTGTCAGAGTTGTTAGTTATAACTATATTGGGATTTATAGTATTTGAGTTACTAATACCTGCATTGCAAGATTCTACTGTTATTTCAGGTGATTTCTCATCATCTTGAATTACCCCTGGATTGATAGTTGGCGTAACAGTTGTATCTATTTCACCATCATTATCAAGATCAATGTTAATAAAAAATGAACCATCTGATAAATTTAAGAATAATACAGATCCACTATTCACAGAGATATTGGTATACAAATAGATGTTTCCATCAATATTGCACATAATATCAGTGTTTTGATCAGCAAGTGAATTGATTTTACAATCATAATTATCATCAGCAAATTGAGCCAGTAAAATCGGATTGCCAACTGATGTTAAAGGGTCAAATTTAAAATTATTCCCTTCATGAACCTCTGAATTTGTGTAATAATATGAACAGGTTTCGTTTGAAAAGAATAAATCAAAATAACCTGAAATAGCAAGCTTATTTGAAAGTGTCTTGGTTTCTTCTATGGCATTAGATGTAAGATTGTTATTTGCCATTTTTGTTCTCATGGGCAGCTTCATAAATGATTTTGTATCTTTTATGTTTTTTAATATCTCATCTATGCATTCCTGACTCTGTATTAACCCCATATGATCTTGATCAAAGATTTTTATATCCAAAAGATCGTGATTAAAATTCATTGTTGCACTTTCAATTGGAACTACACTATCGCCAATACCATATTCTGGAACGAATTGCAATCCTCTATCGCCAGGACAATGTTGAATAGTTGAAATGGTATTTCTATTACTTCCTACTAATGCTATTCTTTTCAGATTATTAGTATTGTTTTGGGATATTTTTATGCGGCTATGGTTATATTTTCCATCTATCCAAAGATAATTATTATAATCATCAGAAATCAGCTCATCAAATTCGTCAAATGTAAAATACGTAAAATTGCCGTTATCTATAAAATAATCATACCAATGATCATAAGTTCGTTTATATGAATATATCCACTGCCAGTCATCTGTATAATCTTTATTTGGCAACAAATCATAACAACTGCCTAAATTCACCAAAACACTTGGAAGTTCAAATGAAGTAAATAATGATTCTGCTACCCCGAGTCCTCCTATGATATATGATAAATCACCAGTGCTTAAAACGCAAAGCATCGTTGGCGCACCCCAAAATGGTGTTCCGGCAGTTATTTGTTTAGAAATATTATCAGCACCATATTCCGAAATGTATTTTTCTGTAACAATACCACCCATACTATGTGCAACAAAAACTACCTCATTATAATCACTAATAAGATCATGAAGATTATTAGCCGTTATTTGCGCTCCCATTCTCCAATCATACGGGAAAAATAAGATATCATACTTATCAGAAATATCAGTATCATTATTTAGTGATTCAATTATTCCTTTATAAGTATCATCATATCCATAATTATTAACAGGATATAATTCAATATTACTATTACCGTAGTAATCGCATTTGAGCGACTGGAACGCATTGTGAATTTTTTTAACATCATCAAAGTTACTTGGCTGTTCAATCCAAGATCCCCATACACTTTCATCATTTGATGTTTTTGCAAGATCTATTCCCATTATTCCCGGTACTACTACAACGGCTCTTTTCAATTTAGGAATTGTTATGTTTTTGGTTATTCGCTTTACTTCTGTATCACCGGTCTTGGCAACTTTGTATGATAATTCAAAATCCAATTTTGCATTTATATCAGAATTATGTTTTGAATCTGTTGGAACTATAAATTTCAAAGGAATTGAATAGCTTTTACTTGGCTTTATTACCGAATAATTGTGTGTAAGTGAGGTTCCATACTTTGGTTCAAGGTTATCAGCAGTGATTTTTATCGATACATCTGTCGCATCGCCATCTCCAATATTATCCAAATATACATTTGCATTTATATCATCATAATTAAAATTGGAAATACTAACCTTATTATCAGCGTATACACTTAATGCTAACGGAGGAATTAAATTCTGTTCTAACTCACTCAATCCATAATAGGTAACAAATTCTCGTGTTTCACCACTGGTGAAAGTATCTTTGTTCCATGTGATGGATACTGCACTATCTCCATTAGATCGTCCTGGCTGAGTCACATAATCCCATAGCGTACTTGTTACATTTCCCCAATTAGTAAATTGTACTTTATCAGGTTTTCTGTCTCCCGATTTGTAGAATGTACCTTGTGCTACTACACCGGGATTAGTTGCGGAATCAAAGGCTTGCCATATTTGCGGAATATTAGAACCTGAATATACGGTTTCAGTTGTTACATCAGATCCGTTTACTCTGAATGGCGCAGCATCATTACCACCGAGCATAGTGTCCATCATAATTCTTATGCCCACTTGTTTGGCGTATTCTGTATCATTTTTGACGATATACTTAATCTTAACAACATCATCTCGTCCAGTCGCCGAATTCTCAATAATAGATAGTTCTTGTGTGACATCAACACCATCATAAGAAGCTTTGGAAACACTTTTAGAACCATCAGCATCATAAGTTACATTTGATGATGTAAACTCATTTATGCTTTCACCAACAACAATTGTTGTTTTTGATGTTCCTCCACCCGGATGACCGAAAAGCATCTTTTTATTATCATCAGTTGAACTGTTAGGGTTTCCTCCTATTGTACCAATAGTATAGTGACCATTACTTGCAGTGTTGAACTCAATGTAGTCATTTGCTATTAAAGTATTATTTTTGAGAATACTTTTAAGCATTCTATTTTGGGGAACACTTACAGCAGAACTTGCCAGATTTGATTTCCATTCTTGGTACTCTTCACCATTAGGATCTAACGTTGAGTAATATTGATATTCGTCAACATAATCATCGGCAAAAGCAGGTAAACTCGTAAGCATAGTTGTAGATAACGCAATACAGCTAAGACCTGCCACGATACGTTTCAAAATCTTATTCTTAACCATTTCATACCACCTTTCTGCAACACACAGTTGCCAATTATTTCTTGTTTACATAGTTTCTCAGCTCTTCTGGCTCTACAGGTTGTGCGAACCAATGGAAGCAAGCACTCGGAACTGATGTGGTAGCTACCACCAGCGCAAGAGCCGCCAGTGCCGTAGAAGCCTTCTTTGCTATGCTCATCAGCTTTTTCATTACAAATCCCTCCTTTCAAACAGTTCAGATAAGTCAGGCTCTTTCGGTTGATAAAACGTAATACCGCAAACGCTGCCATTTGAGATATACAGCACCAGCCTTACAAGAGCAAGAATTACAATCGCCAAAATACTCCGTTTTTCTCTTTCCTTATCATCGTTTACTGTTATCACCCCGATTCAAAAAGTGACCGAGCAGTGCCATGATTGCTGACAGCAGCATTCCGCTTGATACATAAAGGCTTAGTTTTTGATATTGGAATACAAGCAGTGCAATCGTGACAACGGATAGGGTAACAGCTAAGATGCAGCTTCTTTTCCTTAGCTTGACACTCTTTTCCTCTGACATCGGTTTATTCGGATGCGGAACGGGAGCAATACATAGAATGATTGGTAATGCTATCATTATGAAACTGATGCTGAATATTGGCGTAATATGTCCGCTTACATTGCAAATGCCGTAAGAGAAAACCATCATCACCATGACAAGCGTGAACATACAACTAAGATGACTGTTAGCGTGAAACCCACCTACAAACTGTCTCAACCCCATAAATACGGCTATGAATACAACAACCGCAGGCAGCGTATGGGAAAACAGAGCAATCAGCAGGACGATAATGGTATTCAGCACATCAGAGATCAGCAGCTCCATTCCATATGCGTAGATCACCTCTTTGGATTCTTCCGTTATGTTCTGAACCACAAAAAAGTGTGCTATGCTTTTTGCAAGTTTTGAAATCATTTCTGAATCACTTCCTGCAAAAATCATAACACAAGTTGCAAATTTTTTCAATAGGTTTTGAGAAAAAAGGTCTCAAAGTGTCCCCAAATGTCGTCTTCTTGTCCCGAAATGCAAATAGTTAAATTTGTAAACAATTACGAACCATAATGTTCAGCTTAAAAATTCCGTCATCATAATCGAAACTTACTAACCCACCCAATCTATCAACGGAGGATTTGATACTGTTTATCCCTATGCCGTGAAGCCCTTGTTCTTTCTTTGTTGATGTTAAAACAGATGTATCTACCTTATCTGATGTATTTGTAATGACAATAAATAGCTTCTCTCGTTCTTCCATTAGGCTTATCCAAATATGCTTATGTGATACACCAGCTCTCTGGCAACCTTCTATTGCATTGTCAAGAGCGTTTCCGATGATACGGCACAACTCCAATTCGTCTGCCTTGATATTTGTTATGATATTGACCTTGCAAATAAACTCTATACCGTATGTCTGAGCAAGAGAACCCTTGATGTTCACAATAGAATCGACGGCATTATTACCAGTATAGCAGAGTCTGTTAGCAAGCCTTACAAATGAGCTTAGCTTGACAAGATATTCCTTAGCAGAATCAGTATCATTGTTTTCCAACATATCATTCAGAACTAAAAATTGATTTTCAATATCGTGTTTAAACTCTCGTACTTGCTTGTATGACAGGGTAAGCAGCTTATAGTTTTCCTGTTCCTGTTGCTTTATTGTTTCAAGGTATTTTAACTTTATCTTATCTTCAAAACTTTCAAAGAAATTAAACATAGCAAGGTTTATAAAGATAATTCCTGCAAGAGAAACGCCCAAAGAAACATAACTATAAGTGTTGCTGCCAACAAATCCATCAAGCATTGTTTGTAAAAGAAAAATACTTATGATTGGAATAACTATTATCAATATCCAATATTTTATCGGCAGTTCACGAATTTTTTTGTTTATTATGCGGTGCATCAATCCTATAAGCCATAAATAAATTATATTTGTGCCTACCATTCCGAGATAACGTCCTAAACCAGACTCTAAGAATTCATCTGGTGTTCCCATATTAGCAATGCAAAGTAATCCAATCACAATAGGTTCAGATATAGATATAATCAGTAAAAACAATATGTTCCAAAATATTTTATGACGGATTGAATCATCATAACAAATAAAGGACATGGAGCTAATAAGAATAATGGTTGTAATCAGATACACTAAAATATTATCTGTCAACAAAACTGTCGCTGACAGTATTACAGTAGAAAGAAGATACGACAGATAAAGAACTGCTTTATTAACTTTTGCCTTACTCAACAAGGAAAAGTATAAGAATACCAACATCATTTCAATTGCTACATTGACAATCTCAATGATATTTTCAATCAATACGGGCAACTCGATCATCTCCCTGTTGCATAGTTAAGATAGTAATCCTGTATAATAAAACTTGACACATACAAAACAATCAAAGTATAATAAAAACAAAGGAGTGTGTCATCAATGGGAACAGGAAAACAATATGATGAAGAGTTTAAAAAGCAGGCAATAAAGCTCGCAAAGGAGATTGGCACCAAGGCAGCAGCAGATGAGCTGTGCATCCCCAAAGGGACGCTGGG
>NZ_QTYG01000021.1:0-44473 GCF_003462045.1 Ruminococcus sp. AM31-15AC
AAAATTCAGCCAAAATAGTTATTTTTGCGATCTGGCATAAAAAAGAGCCGAGATTTCCCAAAAGCAGGAAATCTCGGCTCTTTGAGCGCTGTTTTTTTACAACGCCTTTATTATTTCATCATGCAGATCAAACGGGCGAACGCTGTTCGCCCCTACAAATGTATCAGCATATTTGCGTGTGAAAAACTTATGAAGCCTTTGCGCTCTTTCTGACCTCTGTGTAGCCTGCCGGTGACGGGATCTCATAATCGTCTGTGGAGTTTATGGCTCTCATCATGCCTGCGATAAGGTCAGGCTGTGTGATAGTGTAGTCAAATCTGTTTATGATGCCAAAGCCCTTGTTGCCGTTGTAGCCGTTGTCCCAGTATACACAAACAACGCCGTTTTTCTTTGCCGCCTTGATAAGATATTCAGCCCAGTAGCGTCTGAACTCATTGTAGTCTGCAAACTTTTCTGTCTTGTCCTGTGCGCCAAATTCGCCGATAACAACAGGATAACCTTGACTTACAAACTTCTCGTTAAGAAGTGCCATTTGGCTGTCAACATGATCCTCCTGACCCCAGTTGTCATAATTCTTTACTGCATATTTGCCCCACTGAGTTTTTGCGGTCTTGTTCTCGTCAATAGTGAAATTGAATGGGTCATAATAGTGAACTGATATCATGATACGCTTGCCGTCAGCCTTGCAGCCGTTGTCAGTCGGTATCTTGAAGTTGTAATCATCTCCTGCTGTGTATTCAATATTTGTGTTCCAGCCCGGCAGCAGCAGCCAGCGCTTTTCATTGTTTGAGCCTGTGGCTCTCACTGAGTCAACAAATATTTGATTGTATGCGTTTATGTTCTCATAAGCATTAGCGTCAGGCTTGCCGTAGTCGTTGTTGAATTCTTCGTTCATGGACTCGAAGATAAGGTGCTGGTCGTAGTCTTTGAAACGGTCTGCTATCTGAGTCCAAACCTTGCCGTACTTGTCCTTTATCTCGGTCTGCTTGTCATCGTCTTCAGCACAAAGCAACCAACTGTGGTCAACTGTGTAATATCCGTCACCATGCATATTAACTATAGCGAACATATCGTTGTCAACAACATAGTCAACGACCTCCTGAACTCTGTCCAGCCAGTCAGTGTCTATCTTGTAGTCAGGACCGTCGCCTATCATGTCAAGATAAGAAACAGGTATTCTTACTGTCTTGAAACCCTGTGCCTTGACAGTGTCGATAAGCTCCTTTGTTATCTCAGGATTGCCCCAGCAAGTTTCGCTGGGAAGACCGCCGCTGGAAGCTTCAAGCTGATTGCCTAAGTTCCAGCCAAGCCCCATGGCTTCTGTTATCTGTGTCTGGTCAAGCTCTGTCCACTTCTTTGCAGTGTCTTTTGCCTCGCTGTCGGAGTTTTTTCCGCAGCCTGCCACAGCCGCTGTCATAACTCCTGCCAGCAGCAGAGCCGCAGCTCTTGATAATAACTTTCTCATTTTTTTATATAACCTCTTTCCTTTTTGCGTATGTAAACGATTAACGCTAATAACTATTATAGCACACTGCACAATTTTTTTCAATAGTGAAAAGAAAATTTTATTATGTGGTTGAAATGAGAAATAAGTGGCTGCATATTGCCTGCTGCGGCGAATATCCATATAAATAAGCATTTGCACTTGATTTTGTAATATTATGTGTTATAATAGTAGATAAACTTATAAGTTTACTTTGGTAAACAAAAGGGGATATTCATATGGCAGCACTTCTTGTAAGATTATTTATAAAAGACAGAGATAACGTGAAAGATAAAAACGTCCGAAAAAAATATGGCTACTTAGGCTCATGTACTGGTATAGTCCTTAATATCATGCTTTTCCTCGGTAAGCTTATTGCAGGACTTGTGTCAGGGGCTGTGTCCGTTATGGCGGACGCTTTTAACAACCTTTCTGACGCAGGCTCGTCTATAATGTCACTGGTTGGCTTTAAAATGGCGGCCAAAGCCGCAGATGAAGATCACCCTTTCGGTCATGGCAGAATGGAGTATATCTCAGGTCTTGTCATTTCGTTTATTATTATGATGATGAGCATTGAGCTTGGAAAATCTTCTTTTTCAAAGATCTTCGCCCATGATAAGCTTGCTTTCTCGGTAATGACCTTTGTGATACTTGGCTGCTCAGTGGCTGTGAAGCTTTGGATGTGGTATTTCTATAGAAGCTTGGAAAAAAGATAAACTCTACCTCGCTTTTCGCCTCTGCCGCTGACAGTCTTTCCGATTGTGTCGCAACAGGAGCTGTTATGCTTGCAATGGTATTCTCTGCGTTCACAGGCATAAACATAGACGGCTATGTGGGCGTTCTCGTTGCTCTCTTTATCTTCCGCTCAGGCTTTATGACCTGCAAGGACAGCGTTTCGCCGCTTCTCGGCTCAAAGCCCGATAAGGAGTTCGTTCAGGATATCGTTGATACCGCAATGAGCTTTCCTGAGATAATCGGTATCCATGATCTGCTCATACATGATTATGGCGTAGGGAATACCGTTATCTCCTTTCATGCTGAAGTGCCATGCGAAATGGACTTTATGGCGGCTCATGAGCTTATAGACGATCTTGAGGATAGCATGAAAGAAAAATATCACTGCGCAGTGTCTATACATATGGATCCGGTGGCAGATCATGACGAGCAAACTATCGAAACTAAAAAGATAGTAACAGACGTTGTGAAGTCTATCGACCAATGCCTTAGCATACACGATTTCAGAATGACAAAGGGAGAAAACCGTGAAAATCTTATTTTTGACGTGGTAGTGCCTTTTGATTTCAGACTTTCAGACAGCGAGGTAAAAGCAAAAATATCAAAACGGCTCACAGAATTTGACGGAAGATATAACGCTGTTATAAATGTTGATAAGGGCGATACATTATAATATATAAGGCAACACCGCACAAAGCCCGCCTGACGGCTTTGCACGCCATCTGCTTGCAGATTTTCCGTCATATCACACAAAAATCCCTTGACATACGACAGTATGCCTGCGGAATTTTTATGCAATCTGACAAAAAATCTGACTACGCATCTGACGCACAATCTTTGTGCGGTATTGCCTTAAAAAAGACTTGCTTTTTTTCTCAGGATTGGTTATAATATAGGTATAACGCAAAGCGTTTGCGGTGCGTGGTCTATCATGATAGGAGGAATATAAAATGGCATTCACAGTTACAAAGGATACTATTATAGGCGATATAATGGACGCTGATGAAAATACAGCACCATACTTTATGGAAATGGGTATGCACTGTCTGTTCTGCCCAGCGTCAAGAGGCGAAACTCTTGAAGAGGCTTGTGCTGTTCATGGCGTTCCTGTTGAGGAAATGCTCGAAAAGCTCAACAAGCATTTTGCAGAATAAGCGTTTGGAACTACTTTCGCCGCCCAGCCGCCTTTTCAGGGGGCGAGCGGCGATTTTTTTCTTTGGAGGAAAGCTTTGGATAAAAGACTTGTGACCTGTGCAAAGCTTTGTACAGGAGATTTTGTATGCGACGTGGGGACAGATCACGGTTATCTGCCCTGCTTTATGATAAAGGAAAATATGTGCAAAAAGGCTCTAGCTTGTGATGTTGCACCAATGCCGCTAAAGTCGGCTGAGAAGCATATCAACCGTGAGGGGCTTTCAGACCGCATTGGAACAGTGCTGTCAGACGGGCTTGACAATGTTCCCCCAGAGGGCATAACGGACGTTGTTATGGCAGGCATGGGCGGCGAGCTTATTGCAAGACTGCTTGAAAAATGTCCGTGGGTGAAAAACGGAGTCAACCTCGTTTTACAGCCTATGACAAAATGGGACGTGCTTAGAAAGTGGCTTTATGACAACGGCTTTGAGGTGAAAAAAGAGCTTGCCTGCACAGAGGGGCTGTTTGCATATTCTGTCATGCAGGCGGTGTATATAGGTAAAATGCCGTCTTATGAATGTGATGACAGATATTTGCAGTTTGGCTTTGTTAAGCCTGAGGGCGTGGGAAAAGAGTATATCGCAAGGCAGGCAAAAAGAATTTTTGTTGCAGGCAGCGGAATGATGAAGTCTGAGGACAAAAAGGAACTGGGAGAAAGGCTTGTTAAGCTTGCACAGAGCGAGCTTGAAACGTTGAAAAAAATATGATACAAAAAAACATGGGGGCAAAAATGAAATTTCTGAAAGCTTTAGGGATAGGTATAGCGACCCAACTTTCCGTAACGATACTGTCAGTAATTCTGTTGCTTGCATGCTGTTCCGTAAGTCCCGGCGGTGCAAGCGTGATATTAAGCGGCGTTGTTGCTTTGGGTGCGTATATAGGTTTTTATTTTAAATTTAAGAAACCAAACGTGGGCAAAGCCTTTTACTGGCTCAGCTTTGCGTTTATACCGCTTGTTATACATACCATTGTTATGGTTTTGGGATATATTTATTGCGAAAAAGATGTGGCAGTGGCTTTGTCCAGCGGCGAAAGATTTCCTGCATTAAATTTCTTGCCTTTTGAGGCTATGCTTCCTGCATTGTTTGTTCTTATAGTGGTGGTATTTATCACGGGCTTTTACGAACTTCTTGACGCAGTTATCAAGGACAGAAATATCCCTGACAGCACATCAGACACACAAAAAGGAGCTGACAAAAATGACAACAGTTTATGATATTTATAGTTTTATAGAGGATTTAGCCCCATACCGCTTGCAGGAGGGCTATGACAACAGCGGTCTTAATGTGGGGGAAATGTCCGCTGAGGTAAGGAGCGTGCTGGTGGCGCTTGATTGCACCGCAGAGGTGGCAAGAGAGGCTTGTCAGCGTGACTTTGACCTTGTTCTCACCCACCACCCTGTTATTTTCAGAGGACTAAAGACTCTCGTGCCCAACGATCCTGCTGTGATACTTGCGGCAGGGGGAAAGAACGCTCTTTCCATGCACACAAATTTCGACTCCGCAGAGGGCGGAATGAATGACGTGCTTTGCAAAATGCTTGGTCTTAAACCTGAGAGTGCTTTGCATGAAGAGCATGGCGTGGGCTGTGGATATGTATGCAAATGTGACGGCATGAACGTCCGTGAGCTTGCACAGAGAGCAAAGGACGTTCTCGGCTGTAGAGTAGTCCGTTTCAGCGGCGGCGAGCGTGAGATAAGGCGTGTGGGAGTATGCTCAGGCTCAGGCGGTTCGTTTTTGGCTGACGCCGCAGGAAAAGACTGTCAGGTGCTTTTGACAGGTGACGTGAAGCATGACGTTTTTATAGACGGCGGGAATATGGGTGTTTCTGTTATAGACGCAGGTCATTTCTATACGGAAAATATCTTCTGCGAGTTTATCGCCAACGAGCTGAGAAACAAGTTCAGCGATCTGAGAGTAGAGATAGCCGTAAGCAACAGGGATATAGTTGAAGTAATATAAAAAGCAGGTAAGTAAAATGGCATTGGACGGAATTTATCTGAGCTTGCTCAGAAAAGAATTTGACCCTCTTATTGACGGCAGGGTGGATAAGATACACCAGCCTTCACGAGAGGAGCTTATAATGACTATCCGCACTAAAGAGGGTGCGCAGAAGCTTATGTTCAGCACAGGTGCAGGCTCGGCAAGGGTTCATATAACAACGGCGGATATAGAGAATCCGAAAACACCGCCTATGTTCTGTATGCTCATGAGAAAGCATCTTGCAGGAGGCAGACTCACTGCCATTAGGCAGGACGGCTTTGAGCGTATACTTTTCTTTGACTTTGAAGCCACCAACGAAATGGGCGACAGGGTGAATCTCACCCTTGCGGCGGAGATAATGGGCAGGCGTTCAAATCTTATCCTCTATCGTGAGGACGGCAGGATAATAGACAGCATAAAGCGTGTGGGACAGGAAATGTCATCAGTGAGAATGGTTCTTCCCGGTGCGCAGTATACTTTGCCCCCAAGAGAGCAAAGGCTGAATCTTATGGAATGTACAAAAGAAGAGCTTCTTGCAAAGATAGCCGAAAACCCCACGGCGGAGCTTTCAAAGGCAATAATGAAAACGCTTGAGGGCATTTCACCAGTGTTCGCAAGGGAAGCTGTGTTCTTTGCGGCAAGGGGTGCTGAGATAACAGCCGAACAGCTAAGCGGAGACACTGCGGACAGGCTGTGGTTTTATTTTTCAAAAGTCCGTGACAGCATAAATGACGGCACTAACGTCTACACAGTGCTGAAAACAAAAGAGGGTAATCTGAAAGATTTCTGTTTCTGCGATATCACGCAGTATGGTGCGCTCATGGTGACAAAAAGCTTTGAGTCGCCAAGCGTTCTGCTTGACTATTTCTATGCGGAGAGGGATTCCCTTTCAAGAATAAAGCAGAAAGCCAACGACCTTTTCAAGCTTCTTATAAACACCTCCGAGAGAACTCAAAGGCGTGTGCAAAATCAGCGTGAAGAGCTTAAAGAGTGCAAGGATAGGGAAAAATACCGCATTTACGGTGACCTTATCACTTCAAATCTCTATGCACTTGAAAAGGGCATGGCATATGCTGAGGTGCAGGACTTTTATGACGAGAACTGCCCTACAGTGAAGATACCTCTTGACAAAAGGCTTACGCCAACACAGAATGCACAGAAGTATTATAAGGAGTACAGAAAGCTCGACACCGCAGAGAAAAAGCTCACTGTGCTTATTGCAGAGGGCGAGCAGGAGGTCAAGTATCTGGATTCTGTTTTCGATTCTCTCACGAGGGCGCAGACGGAGGGGGATATAGCCGAGCTTCGTGAGGAGCTTTTTCAGGAGGGCTATGTAAAGCGTTCAAAGTTCAAGGGCAAGCCTCCAAAGGCTCTGCCGCCTATAAGATACCGTTCTTCTGACGGATATGAAATAAGGGTAGGCAGGAACAATAAACAGAACGACCGCCTCACCTGCAAGGAAGCAGAGAAAACTGACCTTTGGCTCCACGTCAAGGATATTACAGGAAGCCACGTTATCGTCACCTGCGATGGGGAAATGCCACCTGACAGAACAATAGAGGAAGCGGCAATAATCGCCGCCTGCAACTCAAAGGGAAGAAATTCCTCCAGAGTGGACGTCGACTACACTTTCATAAGAAACGTGAAAAAGCCAAACGGCTCAAAGCCGGGCATGGTTATTTTTACAAACAACTACACTATCACTGTCAAGCCTGACACGGAGCTGGAGGAGAAACTGAGGGTATAGCCTAAAACTATATCCAACAAAGTTTCAGCCTATGAGTTTATGAAAATGCCACAAAAACGGCGTTGTATCGGGCTTATTAGTGGTGTAAAAAGGTTATTGAATAATCCATAGCGATATGGTATAATTATCATGATGTGAATATTAAGAAAGCACAGTTTGAAAAGTTGTTAGCTGAGTAGAGCGTGTCAGGGCGAAAGCCTTGCCGTCAGGGAAGCAGGTCCAAATCCTGCACAACCGCCATTACTGTGTTTGACAGGCTTTTTGTGCACTGTCATAAGTCAGGTATCTGCTGTGTTTTCGTTGACTATTTCTGTCTTGGGCGATGAAGATGACGGTCTGCTTTATCGCTGTGCAGGCAGTAAAGCGGATAGAATGCTTTTTCGTTTCGGCGGAAAGGCATTTTTTGCTGTGGTCGGGGTGTTCATAAAAAGTGCATTGACGGCGGAACAGTGTGTATCAACGAAAGGACAGAAAAGAATGAAGAAGAAAATTTTGAGAACAGCCAGCTTCGCTCTTGCGACTGCTCTTAGTCTGAGCGTGTGTGTAAGCGCATTTGTTTCAGACGGAACAAACAACAACGTAACAACATCAGTTCTCCCTGACAGTGCGGATAACGCAGTGCTTAACTGGGCAACTAAGGTAGGAAAAAGCTGGAACGATGGTCCGTCGCCTGTGGCTATCGTTGGAGATAATATCGTTTATACATCCGGCGACAAGCTCATGAGAATGAATAAGGAAACGGGCGTTGTGGATTCAGTAGTTGGACAGCGAGCAGGCACAAACAGCTACGCTATCCAGCCTGTTACTTATGCAGACGGCATGATATTCTCAGCCTTTAACGGCGGAATTCAGGCATTTGACGCTGACACACTCGAGTCGCTGTGGGTATACAAGGACAGCGTGGGCGGTCAGTCTGTAAGCCCTATCTACTATAATGACGGCTGTATCTACACAGGCTTCTGCAACTATGGTTCAGGAAAAAACGATCAGTATGTTTGCATAGACGTTAAGGACGAAGATCCTGACACAACAGATGAAGAGAAGTCACCAAAGTGGATATTCACAAACAAAAGCGGTTTCTATTGGGCAGGCGCATATGCAACTGACGATTTTGTCGTTCTCGGCATGGAAAATGCAAAGGCAAACACTACCGACCCTGCAAGAATAGTTACTCTTGACAAAAACTCAGGAAGCGTTATAGATACTGAGTATACAGTAGGCGGAGGAGTAAGAAGCACTATTTCTTACGATAAGGATACAGACGCTTATTATTTCACATCTAACGGGGGCTATTTCTATAAGGCAACAATAGACGATGAGGGCAATTTCACAAAGCTTGACAGCATCCCACTTGGTGGCGCAAGCACATCATCTCCTACAGTTCTTAACGGCAGAGCTTATGTTGGCGTAAACGGCTCAGGCTGGGGCAACTATAAGGGCAGTGCTATCGCAGTTATCGACCTTGACAGTTTTGAGATAGCATACAAGGCAGAAACAAAGGGCTATCCACAGACATCAGGTCTTGGCGTTGTGAATGAGAACGGCTATAACTATGTTTACTTCTCAGAGAACGCATCAGCAGGCGCTATCCGCTATGTAAAGGATAAAAAGGGCGTAACAGAAGTTCTTGACGCTCAGATAGTAAACGGAAAGAAAACAGCTCCGTCACTTTTCACACCAACGGGCGCTCAGGCACAGTACGCTATAGCTGACCTTGTTGCAGACGAAAACGGCACTATCTACTTCAAGAACGATTCAGGCTGCATAATGGCTGTCGGCTCAGAGGTGGAAAAGCTTGTGACCGAGAATGCTAAGACAGTATGCAAAGAGGGCGAAGCTTATGACGCTTCCGACTTGAAGGTTTACGCAGTTCTCAAAAACGGTGTGAAGAAGGACGTTACAGATTATGTGACTATCGACGATACTGCTCTTACAGCAGACGATGATTTCGTTACTGTTACATACAAGTATGGTATGTACAGAGATAAGACAAACGAGGGCGCTGCAAACACAACAGGCGTTGCCGTTTCACCTGTTGAAGCAACTATCGACGTAACAGTTCTTGCAGCAGAGGATTATGACAGCGTAAAGGCTGTTGAGAAGCTTATCAGTGACCTTGGCGAGATAACACTTGACAGCGAGAATGACATCAAGGCAGCAAGAGTCGCTTATGACGCGCTTGGCGACCTTAAGGAATATGTAGGCAATGTTGACGCTCTTACGGCCGCAGAGGAAAAGCTTGAAGAACTCAAGACACCAAGCTCTTCATCAGAAGCAGAAAGCTCTGTAAGCTCATCTGACGTATCTTCCGAAAGCACAGTATCTTCTGCAAACTCTGAGGATACATCTTCTGCCACTTCATCAGCCGCAGAGTCAGTAAGCAGTGCTGACACATCAAAGGCGGCTGACAGCTCATCAAAGACAGCAAATAACGCAGGTGCGGCTAACCCTAACACAGGTGCGACAGCAGGCGTTTGCGTAGCAGGTCTTGCACTTCTTATCAGCGGAGCTCTTACAGTTTCAAGAAAGAGAAAGTAAAAAATTAAGACAATTAAGATATAAGTTATTTTGCAGGATACTCGCCCTCTATTTTCAGGGGGCGGGCATTTTCTGTGATATGAAAAGTGAGAATATTATGAAAAAGCATACACAAAAAAACAGGCAAATAATAATGCTGTCAGCAGCGGCGTTTTTTATCGCAGCGGCTTTTTTGTGTATGCGTTTTTATAATATGAGCAGTTATAAGACACCTGAAAATCCGTTTTCAGTACTGTCTGAAAGCCTTGCGGAGGAGGACGGACAGGGCGGAGAAGGCTATGAAACAAGCTCTCAGCCAAAGGACGAAAGTTCAGATATGGACAGCTCACAGGCAGATGACAGTGATAACACTGATAGCAGCGACAGCAATACAGATACAACAGAAAGCTCTCCGCAGGCTGACAAAAGCGACGGAAATTCCCCGACAGTAAATGGCGGGAACACAAATGTTACCATAAATGTCCAAGGCGAAAATAAGTCTGACGAGGTAAAGAAAAAGCCTGACAGCAAGACCGAAACTGTCAAAAAGAACACCGACACAGAATATTTCACCACCTCTATAAAAGAGGGCGAGCGTGTAAAAAAGCCACTCTATGAGTTCACAATAACACATAAAAACAAGGCTCTCACAGTGCAAAAAGTTCAGGTCACTGTGAACGGCAGCGTTGTAAATCAGTTCTCGGGCAGCGTTACCCTTCACGCAGGAAAAAACACTATCCGTGTTGCCTGCACCTATACCGACAAAAGCGGTCAGGTGAAAAGGGCTTATAAGGACTATACAGTTTATTTTGACAAAAAGGAGATAACCTTTGACACCGACCTTGCGGATAAGGATACTGACACAGAAAGCATAACATTTTCAGCCACAGCTTTTTATGGCGGTGATAAAATACCTTTGACGGTTAAAGTCAACGGTGAAAAGCTTTCAGGCGATGAAACTTTTACAGCACAGCTTTCTGAGGGCGAGAATACTATAACTCTCTCTGCGGAAAAGGACGGCTCAAAGGCTGAAAAAAGCTTTAAGATAAAATACACTCCTGCGGAGTTTTCAATTGATACCGATCTTTATGACCGCACTGTAAATGACGCCGATTTTAGCTTCTATGCGAGAATGAAAGGTCAAAGCGGCAGTGCAAAGCTAAGCGTTATTCTAAACGGCAAAAAGCTTTCGGGCAGAGATAATTATACCTGCACCCTCCAAAGCGGTGATAACCGTATAAGGCTTTATGCAAAAGACGGTGACAAAAAAATAGACAGATATTTCACTGTCACCTATGTACCCATTGCTGATGATACCACAAGACCTGAGATAACGTATATAAACGTCACCAACGGACAGACAGTGAAAGGCTCGGGCTTCACCCTCAGATTTAACGCACAGGACTATCAGGCGGAAGGATATATGCCGACAAGACCGAGGTCTGGCTCAATGGGCTTTCTGTTGAGTGTATCGCACAGGACAGGAACTCAGCCTATTATCTCCAGCTTTCGGGCGGGGCAAATCTTCTTGAAATAAGGGTGTATGACCCCGAGGGCAGATATGCGGATCATGCCTATACCATAAATTCTGTCAGCGCACAAAAGGGCGAGCAGACAGGCGTTATAACAATGAGCATTGATGCTGATACCATAGGGCTTGGACAGCTTGCCGCAGGCTCAGAGGTGGCAATATACGAGGGTGACACAGGCGTTGACGTTATAGAGCGTTTTCTTCAGCAAAACGGCTTCACAGGTGACTTTACAGGCAAGGACGATCAGAGATATCTAAGTCGAATACACAAAAGCGGTGCGTTTTCAGGTGGAGCAGTAAACAGCGAGCTTGCGGAGCTTATAAAAAATGATGGCATTGCAGACAGTGGCACACAGTATGCCGACAGCCTTGGAGAATTTGACTACACCTACGGCTCAGGCTGGGTGTACACTGTAAACGGCAATATGCCTGCATACGGCATGGGCAAGGTGAACTTCACCGACGGCGACACTGTTAGGCTTGCGTTCACAGTTGCCTACGGAAGAGATATAACAGGTTCACAGGATAGCTATGACAAAACATGGTAGGAGGATATCGTTGAAAACGAGAGGTTTTCTTGACAGATTAGTGGTGGTGTTTGCAGGGGCAGTAATGCTTCTGACAAATGTTCCTGCGGTGAATGCAGATAACGCAGATAAAAGGGACAGGATAACTGAAAGCGCAGAAAAGGTCTGTCAGTGGCAGCGTGACAAAATGGGCATTTCTCAGGACGAGAGCATTTTTTCGGGGGATTTTCTGCAAAACGCAGGCATAGGAAGCTCCGATTGGCTTGCCATAGGCATTTCACGCTTTGGTTTTGAGGAGGACTATGAGGCTTATCTCACTGCGCTTTCTCAGCGTGTGAAAGCTCTTTCAGATACCGACAACGCTACCGAGTGGCAGAGGTGCGCTATAACAGCCTCCGCAATGGGAGGCGACCCTGCCGACCTTGAGGGCATGGACCTTGTAAAAGGCGGTGTTTACGGCAGAGATGAAAATAATTCCGTAGGCAAACAGGGTCTTAACGGCTGGATATTTGCACTTTTGACCCTTGATACAATGGGCTACAAGACCCCGGAGGGTGCAGAGTTTGACAGAGAGCGTATACTTGACGAGATAGTTTCCGTTCAGAATACCGATGGCGGCTTTTCGCTGTCAAAAGGTGAAAGCGATATCGACATCACCGCAATGGCTTTGCAGGCGATCGCTCCATATTACAATGATTTTTCCCGTGACGATGTTAGAAAAAGCGTTGACAAAGCGGTGGAGTATCTAAGCGGCAAGCAGGACAGCTCAGGAACGTTCGGAAGCGCAGAAGCTGATTCGCAGGTAGTAATAGCACTTTGCTCGCTTGGTATAGACCCCGAAGCTGACAGCCGTTTTGTGAAAAGTTCCGACCTTTTGACCGCCCTGCTTTCCTATCAGAACGGCGACGGTGGATTTTCACATGAAAAGGGCGGCGATTCTGACGAGCTTGCCACAGGGCAGGCGCTTTGCGCACTTGCGGCACAAAAGCGTTTTGAACTTACGATGCGACGTATTTACGATATGAGAGAGGAGCTTTCAGTTCTACAGCGTGAAAAGCTTGACGGCATAAACGGCAGGCTTTCGGATATCTCAGACGAAGAGAGCGCAGAAAAAGCCTTGAAGCTTTTCAATGACCTTGATTGTGACGAACGCACATATGTGAGATACGGTGCAGAGCTTGAAAATGCGGCAGAAAAATACAGCCTGACCTTGAGCGACAGGGCTTTCACAGAGGAGCTTGCACAGACAGACCATGGGAACGGCTGTATATACAGTATCGAGAAAACGGAAATATGTAAGGGCAAGAAAGGCTTTACAAAAAGCGACAGTAACAAGCTTGAAGCCCTGAGAAAAAACGGCGTTACTTCGGGGGACTGCACTGTCACAGCGGTGCTTTTAGCCCATGCAAAGGCTGACGAGAGTCTTTCGGACAGGGATAAGATAATATCAGAGCTTGAAGAAATGAATGCCAAAGCAAACGGGCTTTACAGTGAGATATCAGACCTTAACAGTATCATAAGCCGTGAGCTTTATCCTGTTGATAGTGTTGGAAAAGACAAAAAGGAACTTATGGAAAAGACCGCAGAGAGGATAAAAAAGCTTCCTGAAAGCGAGCGGAAAAAGGTCACTTCTGCTGACGAGATAATAAAAGAGGCGGAGGATAAAAACGTGACAGTGTATGTGATATCTGCGGCAGCGGTGCTGTGCGCAGTGGGAGTTTCACAGTGGTAAGAAAGAAGGGTAAAAAATGCGTGAGATAACAGATGAAGTGAAAAAGGTCATAATCGGCAAGGACGAAGTGGTGGATATGGTGTTCGCCGCAATTTTGGCGCAGGGTCATGTGCTTATGGAGGACGTTCCGGGCGTGGGAAAAACTACTCTTGCGGTGGCGTTTTCAAAGGCTTTGGGGCTGAAACAAAGAGGATACAGTTCACCCCTGATACTGTGGCTTCCGACATCACAGGCTATACGGCTTTTGACAGACAGGCGCAGGGCTTTACTTTCCACAGCGGTGCGGCAATGACGAATATACTTCTTGCAGACGAAATAAACAGAACCTCAGGCAAGACGCAATCTGCCCTTTTGGAGGTCATGGAGGAGCGGGCCTGCACAGTTGACGGCAGAACATATCCTCTGCCTGAGCCTTTTGCAGTGATAGCAACACAAAACCCTACAGGCACAGTTGGCACGGCGGCACTGCCTGTTTCACAGCTTGACAGATTTATGATAAAGCTTTCAATGGGCTATCCTGACAAAGCGGCAATGCGAAGCATAATGTCAGACCGAAGCAGTTCAGACCCACTGGCAGATGTGAAAGCCGTCTGCACCGCTGAAAAGCTTATAGAAATGCAGAAAAAGGCAAAGGCTGTTTTTGTTGACGACAGCGTTTATGACTACATCTCAGACCTTTGCGACGCCACAAGGCATAATGAAAATATTTCTCTGGGCGTATCCCCAAGAGGTGCTTTGGCACTTTGCAGGATAGCAAAGGCGTGGGCGTGCTATAAGGGCAGAGAATATGTCGTTCCCCAGGACGTAAGAGATTTTTTTTCCCATGTTTGCAGCCACAGGATATCTCTTTCTGCAAAGGGACGGCTTTCAGGACTTGCGGCAGAAAGTGTGCTTGACGAGATACTTGGCAGCGTAAAATGCCCTGAGAATGAGGAAAAACGCTGATGAAGAGTCTATGCTTCTGCCTTTGCACAGCTTTGGGCATACTGCTTTTTGTGCTGAAAAAGCCCATTGGCATATCGGTGCTTGGGCTGTGCGCAGTGCTTTTTGTATTGTCAGTATGTGTAAATATATTCTCGAAGAAAAAGCTGTCAGCAACACTGGTAAGCGACGGCACAGGCTTGAAAAATAAGGACATGAGCCTTAAATTTATCTTCACAGGAACTTGCGGCGAATACAGCAGTAAACTGCGGCTTAGAAATATGCTCACAGGACAGTGTGAGGACATAAAGGTGCATTTTATCATCAGCAGAGAGCCTGCTCAGGTGGATATCACTGTAAAAAGCGACACCTGCGGAAAGATAAAAGCAGAGATTTTGACACTCCGAGCCTTTGATCTTATAGGGCTAACGTGGAAAAAGGCGCAGTGCGAAATAAAGGGCAGTGTGAACATAATGCCTGATGCTGCAGAGATAGATGAGAGCGAGGAAGCAAAGCTCAAGGAAGCCCTTGAAAGCGACTTTTTCAGCAATGAAAACGAGGGCTTTGACCACAGCGAGCCTATTGGAATAAGAGAATATCGTCAGGGGGACAGCTATAAATCGGTGCATTGGAAGCTGTCTTTCAGACTCGGTGATATCTACGTCCGTGAATATGGCGAGCCTGTTACTGACAGCCTTTGTATCTACGTTGAAACAGGCGGAAATGTCCCCGCAACGGATTATGACCGCATTGCTGCAAAGGCACTGAGCCTTTCAATGTATCTTTCTGACTGTGGCATAGGGCATTACATGGCGTTTTACAGCTTTTCTCAGCAGAGAAAAGTTTTCGAGCATATCGACAGCGCAGACAGCTTCACTGTCGCTCTGGACAGCCTTCTTTCTTCACAGCCTGAGCAGGGAAAAGAGCGACTGACGGAGTTTTCAGAGCTGTTTGAAAGAAGCGGTATAAGCCGTGTTATCGAGATAAAATAGTAAAAGAGGTGACAATTTTGACAGCAAGTGTTTGCTATGTGGAAAAGCACTTTTCAAAGGGTGTTTATATCATGCAGAGCCTATTTGGTGCAGTGACAATGCTCCTGCTGTCATTGTCGCTTGGTATGGGCTGGCGAGCCTTTGTTCTGGTAGGTGTGTGCATATTGACAGCCCTTGCAGGGGTATCAAAAAAGACTTTGCCTATACCATTTTTTGCCGCACTATTGTCGGCGGTGATATTCCACAAGAAGTTTTTAACAAGCCTTGCAGGGCTTTTGAACTGCGTCTTGACCGCCCACGGTAAAAGCGCAGGAGTAGTGGAAATGCTTGTGGAAAAAAGCTCAGACCCTTGGTTTGCTCTTTGCGTGGGTGCAGTGATAGTTTCCACAGTGCAGAGCATTTTCAGCCGTCTTGACAGCAGAGTTTTTACAGTGGCAATGCTTGCGCTGTTTTTGTGCGCAGGTATCTTTATTGATATCCCTCTGTACTATGCCACTGCAGAAGTTGCGTTAGGTATCCTTGCATTGACGTTTCCCGGCAGCATAAAAGGCGATTTGAAGCCTTTGTGCTTATACTTACAGCATTTTGCGCAGTGCTTATAGCCTGCCTGACAGGGCTTTTTGATAAGCTTTCCAACTTTGCCTTTGCCGATCGCTTTAATACGAAAAGTGAGTATGAGATCATAATGGAGCACCCACAGCCATTGTATCTTCTGGAGAGCCGTTTCGAGAAAGAAGCTAACGGCGTGTGGGGGGAGCTTAGCGGTGAGGAGAAATATGCCTACTCAGACGAGTTCTATTGGCTTGATAAGCTTGATCTCTCACCGGCTTTTCAGACTTCTTCCCTTGACAATGCCCTTGGTATATCCGACAGCGGCAATGTTACAGTAAACATCAAAAATGGCGGAAAGCCCCTTTATACTTATGGTATGACCGCCGCAGAGAACGCTTTTTCCGACCCAAAGATAATAGGCGGAAGTTTTGAGAATACCAAAAGCTATTACAGGCTTGCGGTGTCGGAAGGCTATCTCACAAAGCCTTTTGGCACATCTGATACCTTGCGCACTTATAAGCCTGCGGATTATCTTGCCGCAGAAAAGGGTTATCGTGACTATGTTTATTCCACCTGCCTTGACATATCAGCCGAGGACAAACAGCTTGCCGCAAACCATTTTGATATGCAAGATTCTCAGGGTAAACTGCGGTCTGATATGCTAAGCTTTTTTGTGTCAGACACAGTGCTTGACAGGTCAAAGACCTATGGGGGCGAAAGCTCTTTTGCAGATATGCTTGAGGTAACTTGCCGTGGGGGCGAGGAGGATTTTGCTGCCGCCGCTGTGAAGATCTTCCGTGCAAAGGGCGTTCCTGCCAGACTTTGCAGAGGATATTTTATCACATCAGATATGACCAAAGGCCTTACAGATAACTCAGCCCTGACCGTCACTTCAAAACAGCTCCACTATTGGGCGGAGTATTACAAAGACGGCATAGGCTGGCAGCCTTTTGAGGTCTGCCCCGATTATGTTGGCATGATAAAAACTGACGACAGCTCTGTAAAAGCAAAGCCCACCAACCAAGGCGGCGAAGCCCTTGCTCCCGAGGACGAGGACAAACCAAGGGAAGAGATCTTTGAGGAGAACAAGACTAAACCTGCGGAGAAAAGCTATGCGGTATATATCGTTATCGGTGCGGTAATGCTCATACTCTGCCTTATTGTGGCAATAATAGCTTTGGTAAGAAAAAGAAGGTTTGCCGCTCTGCCTGACAGCAAAAAGGTGGAGAAGCTGTTCTTTGCAGGCAGAAAAAAGCTTTGCGGCAAGTATTTCTCAGACCATATGCCAAGAGAGCTTTCCGAGAGCATAAAAAAGACCTTTGGCGCTGATATGGCGAAAATCTTTGCAGAGTGCGAGAAAATATACGAAAAGGCGAGATTTTCGAGGCTCGAGATAACCAAAGAGGAAATGGCAGTGGTTAAAAATTTCGCAGATCAGGCAAAGAAAGCCAAAAAGCTCAAAGGTCAGGAGGGAGCAGAAAAGTGAAAAAGGATATCGCTCTGCTCATAGTCATAATTTTAGCAGCGGCAGCGGTCATAAAGGGAGTTGATATCCAGTCTGTTGACGAGTATTACAGCCTGCACAGCGACGATACCGCAAATGCCGCTCACACTGTCACTCTGACAGTGGATTGCTCTGATATTTTGGATAATTACGATATGCTTGACAAAAATCTCCGCGACGAGTGCTATGTTCCCTCAGACGGCATTGTTATGCCTGCGGAAAAATATGTCCTCCGTGAGGGCGACACCGCCTTTGATCTGTTGGAAAAAGCTACAAGGTGCGGGAAGATACCCCTTGATTATCAAGGCTCAGAGGATAATATTTACAACACTGTGTATGTCCGTGGCATAAACAATATTTACGAGTTTTCCTGCGGTCCGTCCTCGGGTTGGACATATACTGTAAACGGCGAAAGCCCCGATAAGGGCTGTTCACAGTATGTCCTCAATGACGGTGACAGCGTGGAGTTTTACTACGTTTGCGACTACACAAAGGAGGCGGTGAAATGAGGTTGTCAGCTTTTCACCCTTTGACCGCCCTTGTGTATTTTGCGGCTGTGCTTGCGGGGACAATGTTCTGCTTTTCACCAGCCGTTGGTATATGCTCGGCAGTGGGAGCGTTCCTGTTCTGTGCCATAACTCAAAGCTGTAGACAGACCGCATCAGACCTTGCTTTCTACATCTTTCTTACCGCCGTTTTGACTGTCACAAATCCACTTTTTTCACATAAGGCGTAACGCCGCTGTTTTTCGTAAACGGCAAGGCTTACACAAAGGAAGCACTTTTTTATGGCTTGACCGCCGGCTTATCCCTCACCGCTGTGATAATGTGGTGCAAAGCTCTTGGAAAGGTGCTTACAAGGGAAAAGCTCCTATACATTTTCGGTCGAAAAACGCCAAAAGCTGCCCTTGTGATAACAATGACAATGGGCTTTATCCCAAAGCTCAAAAGGCTTCACAGACAGCTTTTGGACTCTTTGAACTGCTCTGGTGCGAACATCTCCGACAGCCGTTTTGACCGCCTGAAAAAAGACTGCACAGTGTTCACAGCCCTTTGTGCAGGCACGCTTGAAAGGGGAGCGGACACAGCCGCTTCAATGAAGGCTCGTGGCTATGGTATCCAAAAACGAAGCTTTGCACACTCGTTCAAGTTCAGAGCATGGGACGGCATTTTTGTGGCGGTTTTTGCAGTTATCTTTGCATTGGTGCTGATATTTTCCGCAAAGGGCGAGCTGTCCGCCGCTTTTTACCCTGTGATAAAGCTTGAAAACAGCGTTTTGCCTGTGGAAATGTTCGCATTACTATGCGTTTTCCCGTTTATTCTTGAAGTAAAGGAGAGCATAAAATGGAAATATTGTCTTGCGAAAATGTAGCTTTCAAATATAACGAAAGCACGGACTATGCCATTTCTGACTGCACTTTTTCAGTGAAAAAAGGCGAAAAAATAATGCTCTGCGGTGCTTCGGGAAGCGGAAAATCTACTTTGCTCAGGCTTCTGAAAAGAGAGCTTTCCCCAAGGGGCGAACTTTCCGGAAACATCACCCTTATGGGCAAGGGAAGAAGCGAACTTTCTGCCCGTGAAAGTGCTGAAAAGATAGGCTTTGTAATGCAAAGCCCTGACAGCCAGACGGTATGCGACAAAGTATCGGCTGAGCTTGCTTTCGGGCTTGAAAGCTTTGGTGTGAAAAGTGGTGAGATACAAAGCCGTGTTGGTGAAATGGCGGCTTTTTTCGGTATCGAGCCGCTCTATGACAGGGATATCTCCACACTTTCGGGCGGTCAGAAACAGCTCGTCGCTCTGTGTTCCGTCATGGCCACAGACCCTGATATCCTGCTTCTTGATGAGCCTACCGCACAGCTCGACCCCGTTGCCGCAAGGGAGCTTCTTGGCATTTTAGACCGCCTTAACAAAGAAATGGGCGTGACTATCATCATTGCCGAGCATGACCCCGAGGAGCTTTTTGACTCCTGCGACAAAATTTTGTATCTTGTAAAGGGCAAGACCGAGTTTTTCAGTACGCCTGCCTTGACTGCAAAATATTTTGTGGAGAACGCTCTGGAGGGCTTTCTGCCTGAAACATCAAAGGCTTTCGCAGGGCTTTGCGACGACCTGCCCCTCAATGTAAGACAAGGCAGGGCGAAGCTTGAAAAGCTTGGCGTGACGGATATTCCAAAGCAGGCTGTCACTGATACAGAACGTGCTGAGCCTTATGCCCTGCAGTGCAAAAATCTGTGGCAGAGATATGAAAAAAACTCCCCCGATATCCTCAAAGGCTGTGATCTTGGTATCAGAAAAGGGGAGTGCTATGGGCTTTTAGGCTCGAACGGAGGCGGAAAATCAACGCTCCTGCGTGTGATATGCGGACTTTGCAAGCCTTATATGGGTGCTGTTTCACTTTTCGTGAAAAAGCAGAAAGCCTATAAAAACGGCTCGCTTTTTCATGAAATGCTTGCATTTTTGCCCCAAGAGCCTGTGACGATGTTTGTAAAAGAAAGCGTCCGTGAGGATCTTTTGCAAAGCGGTGACAAAGTCGCAGTGGAAAATGTTTCACAGCGCATGGGCATAGAACATCTTCTTGACCGCCACCCTTGGGATCTCAGCGGCGGTGAGATACAGAAATGTGCTTTTGGAAAAATTCTTCTTGCTGACCCGAAAATAATAGTCCTGGACGAGTGTACAAAGGGCATGGACAGTTTCGCCAAAAAGGCTCTTGGTGATATTCTTTTGGGCCTAAAAGACGAGGGCAGGACGATACTTCTCGTGACCCATGACCTTGAATTTGCCGCACAATACTGCGACAGGTGCGGACTTCTTTTTGACGGGAAGATAGTCGCCGAGGATAATGCCGTGGAGTTTTTCTCTCACAATCGTTTTTACACCACCGCCGCCGCAAGGCTCACAAGGGGCTTTTTCAGTGGTGCAGTGACGTCAACAGCCGTAAGAGAACGGCTCGCAATGGTGAAAAGAGGTCAAAATGAGCAGTAAAAAACTTGTGTCAGGGCTTATCTATCTTCTTGTCATACCCCTTGTGTGCTTTGGCGGCATAATGTTTTTCAGAGAACGCTTCTATTCTTTCGTCACAGCCGCACTTGCCATTCTTACCGTGGCAGGCTATTTTCTCCACTTTGAGAAAAAGCACTCCGACAGCACACAGCTTGTGATAATAGCCGCCATGACCGCATTGTCCGTTTTCGGCAGGATAGTTTTCAGTTTTCTGCCGGGCTTTAAGCCCTGCACCGCAATTGTTATCATAACCGCCCTTTATATGGGAAGAGAATCGGGCTTTATGACAGGCGCAATGACTGCACTTATCTCAAACTTCTATTTCGGACAGGGTGCGTGGACGCCTTTTCAAATGCTGGTTTGGGGTCTGACCGGATATTTTGCAGGAATGTTAGCTGATAAGCTTATAAAAAGCAAGCCGCTTCTCGTGACCTACGGCATAATCTCAGGAGCGGCATTCTCACTTATCATGGACTTGTGGAGCTGTCTGTGGGCTGATAACGCCTTTATTCTCAGCAGATACCTTGCCCTTGTTGGCTCGTCAGCCTTTTTTACCCTTATATACGCAGTTCCAACGTGTTTTTCCTGCTGGTTTTATCAAAACCTTTTGGCAGGATATTTAAAAGGCTGGATAAAAATATGGATTAAAAAATTAGACCGACAAAGCTCTGCCCTGTCGGTCTTTTGCTATCTCTGCGGGGCGTCCACTGTTACGTCAGGAGATTTTTTGCCCATAAAAAGCTTTGGGATTATGCCTGCCCCAACAGGCACGATAGCCGCCGCTGCCGCCGCCACAAGAAACTCTCCAAGGCTCGGAACGGCTGTGAAAAATACCTTTTGCAGAACAGGGAGCCATATGCCTGCAAACAGCGCTGCCGCTGATATGAATACAGAGAAAAGCAGGAATGGGTTTGAAAGATAAGGCACAGTGAAAAGTGTCTTATCTTCCGATTTACATTCAAACACATGGATAAGCTGACTAAGTACAAGTGTTATAAGCGCACCTGTTCTTGCAGTGCCGAGAGAATGGGTGTTAGTGAGCAGAACAGTGAAGCTTGCAAGGGTGCAGATACCGATAAGAAGCCCTCTTATGACGATACGCCACATAAGACCGCCGCTGAAAAAGCTGTCGTCCTCTTTTCTAGGGGGCTTTTTCATTACCGAGCTTTCCGCAGGCTCAAGCCCCAGCGCAATGGCAGGCAGGCTGTCTGTAACAAGATTTACAAGAAGTATCTGCGCTGGAAGCAGTACCATAGGAAGCCCCATTAAAATTCCGCCTAGCATAGTAATGACCTCGCCTATGTTGCAGGAAATAAGGTAGCGCACGAATTTTCTTATGTTCTGATATATGGTCCTGCCCTCCTCAACGGAGTTCACAAGGGTGGCAAAATTATCGTCAAGAAGTATCACGTCAGCCGCCTGCTTTGTGACCTCTGTACCTGATATTCCCATTGATACACCTATGTCAGCTTCTTTTATAGCAGGTGCGTCGTTTACCCCGTCGCCTGTCATTGCACAAACGTGCCCACGGCTTTTGAATGCCTTTACTATCCTGAGCTTGTGTTCAGGTGTCACCCTTGCGAACACACGGCAGTTTTCTATTACCTCGTCAAGCTGTTTGTCGTCCATTCTGTCAAGCTCGTCGCCTGTCAAAGCGATAGAGCCTGCTTTCATAATGCCGGCTTCTTTTGCAATAGCTTGGGCAGTGAGCTTGTGGTCGCCTGTTATCATAACTGTCTTTATGCCTGCACGCTGACATTCCGCCACCGCCTTTGCGGCTTCAGCCCTGAGAGGGTCTTTCATTGCCATTAGTCCAAGAAAAGCCCATTCTCCGTCCACCTGCTGTGAAAATGCTATCACACGCAGACCTTTTGAAGCGTATTCATCGCACTTGTAAAAAGCCTGTTTTCTCATTGCTCCCCCAAATGTCAAAAGCTCGCCGCTGTCAGAAAAAACGTGGCTGCATTCCTTTATGATAACGTCAAAAGCACCTTTTCTGAATGCCGTTGTAACCCCCTTTTCGTCAGCGCATATTACCGTCATGGAGCGTGTTTCACTTTCAAATGGAAGCTCGTCAGTTCGTCTGTAACCAAGGGAGCTGACGTTTATACCTGAGTTTGCGCAGGCTATGAGTATAGCTGTTTCTGTAGGGTCGCCCTCTGCGCAAAGCTCGCCTTGTCTGCCGCCCCTGTCACGCTTTCTTGTCTTTTCAGGTGGGCAGAGTCTTGCGTTGTTGCAGGCTGCGCCGCACAAAAGTATCCTGCCAAGGTCGGGGTTTTCCCATGCTTTGAGGGCTTTGTCATCAAAGCTTGCCCCCTCTTTTGTTACGCCGTAAGCACGGCTTTTCTCGGTGCAGGTGAAAATGTCAGTAACTGTCATTTTGTTCATTGTCACAGTGCCTGTCTTGTCAGTGCAGATAACAGTGGCACAGCCAAGAGTTTCCACTGAATGAAGCCTGTGTACAAGTGCCTGACGCTTTAGCATTTTTCTGACCGCAAGGGCAAGCGCTATAGTCACCGTGGCAGGCAAGCCTCAGGTATTGCGGCAATGGCTATGGTTATTCCTGTCATTGCCATATTGAGAACAGGCTCGCCCCTTAGCACGCCTGCAATAAAGACTATCACACACACTGCAAGGCAGATGATAGCAAGAGTTCTGCCAAGCTCTCCGAGTTTCTTTTGCAATGGAGTTTCAGGCTCTTTTATCTCATCAAGCATGGTTGAGACCCTGCCCATTTGGCTTCGCTCACCTGTTGCCACCGCCGTGACCTCGCCAACGCCCTTTGTTACCACCGTTCCCATGTAGACCATGTAGTCTTTGTTCAGTGCGGTAAAATCTATCTCAGATGTACGGCATTTCTTTACCGCAGGCACAGCTTCGCCGGTGAGTGCAGATTCGTCGCATGATAACGCCCTTGATGAGTTTATGTAGCCGTCGCAAGGCACTCTGTCACCTGCTTCGAGAGTAAAAACATCTCCTGCCACGACCTCCGATGCAGGAATTTTCACAAGCCTGCCGTCACGATATACCATGGCGGTGGGAGCGGTCATGTTTTCAAGCTTTTCCAGAGTTTTTTCACAGCGGTATTCCTGAATAAATCCCAGCGCAGCGTTAATGATAACTATAAGCACGATAGGCACAGCGTCAGCATATTGCCCAAGTGCTACGGATATCACCACCGACACAAGAAGTATCATCACCATAACGTCATGAAACTGTCCTGCAAAAATTTTCGCCGCAGAGGTCTTTTTCTTTTTGGCAAGGCGGTTCTCTCCGTCCGTACTGAGCCGCTTTTCAGCTTCCGCAGTTGTTAGCCCCTTTCTTGTGGTCTGGTTTTCCGTAAGCTTCTTTTCAAGTATATCCAGCACAATGTATCTTCCTTTCCGATTTTTTGGCTTTTGCCTTTGTTTATATCATATGCGGACAAGTCCGAAAAAATAACTTTGCACTTTTGCCTGAAAAATCATATTGACTTTTTTAAGAAAATATGTATAATAGTATATAAGCCAAAAAATAAATATTGGCGAAAAAATAAAGGAGGCAAATTCATGAACGATTATAATAATTTTTCTGAAAGCTATTCAAATCCACGAGTGAAAAAGCTGCGCTCTTTTGCACAGTCCACTTACGGCATGGAGGCGGCAAGCTATAAGGGCATCGCAATGAAGACCTTGTATTTTGTTGCAGTTTTCGCCGCAGGCATGGGAGCATATTTTTACATTCACAACTTCTTCGGCGGCGGTGCGCAGGCTTTTTCCACTGAGTATACCATCTTTGTCGGTGCTCTTATCGCAACAGCAATAGCAGGACTTGTGGCTTCATTCGCTCCGAAAACAACAGCGGTAACAGGCTCTATCTATTCCGCAGGCATGGGATATGCCCTCACCTTTATGTCAATGATCTACGCAATGCAGTGGAAAGGCATAATAGTTGAAGCCGTTACACTGACGCTTCTCACAGTTGCAGTGCTTGCAGTTATCTATTCAAAGGGCGTTCGTGTGGGAAGCAGAATGAAAACTGCTCTTATCACCTGCCTTTGGGTGTCTATCATAGGCGGATTGCTCTTCATGCTTCTTGCATGGCTCGCACCTCATTCAGCTATCTACACTTCAATCGTTGCAATAAACAACGGCCCTATCGGCATACTTTTCGCTGTTATCGGCGTTCTTATCGCCGCAGCGCTTCTTATGTGCGATTTTGAAACTATCCAGATGACAGTTGAACAGGGGCTTCCTGCTCAGTATGAATGGTATGCAAGCTATGGTCTTATCGTAGGCGTTATTTATCTTTATCTTAAAATACTGAATCTCCTTGCAAAGATAGCAAACAACAGAAAGTAATTTATTGACTCAGCACTTTTTATCCCTCGTCGCAAGGCGGGGGATATTTTTATATGCACAGCAAAAGAGGACTCCCTCATTGTCGGAAGTCCTCTTTTATGTTGGTATATTTAATTAATTGGTTGGCTTTTTATCAGATATCCCATTTCCAATCTCTGATCTCAGGCATATCAAGACCATATTCAGCAATATACTGCTTGTGTTCAACAAGCTTGTCCTGCATGAGCTGGTGGAGATAAGCACCTGTGTTTCCAAGCTGTGGAAGTCTCTTGATAACCTCCATAACAAGGTGGAAACGGTCTATCTCGTTTTGAACTCTCATGTCGAATGGGGTTGTGATCGTACCCTCCTCGTTGTAGCCGCATACATAAAGGTTGCGGTTGTGACGGTGATAGAGAAGCTCGTGGATAAGTGTAGGATAGCCGTGGAATGCGAATACGATAGGCTTGTCCTTTGTGAACAGTGCGTCAAAGTCAGCGTCGGAAAGTCCGTGTGGGTGCTTTGACTGTGGCTGAAGCTTGAACAGGTCAACAACGTTGATAAATCTTATCTTTACCTGTGGAAGATTCTTTCTCAGGATAGTTACTGCTGCAAGTGCTTCAAGTGTAGGTGTGTCGCCGCAGCAAGCCAGAACAACGTCAGGCTCCTGACCCTGATCGTTTGAAGCCCATTCCCAGATACCGATACCCTGTGTGCAGTGCTTAACAGCCTGCTCCATTGTGAGCCACTGCTGTCTTGGGTGCTTTGATGTTACCATTACGTTTACATAGTTCTTTGAACGTATGCAGTGGTCAAAGCATGACAGCAGACAGTTTGTGTCCGGTGGGAGATACATTCTTACAACGTCTGCTTTCTTGTTTGCAACGTGATCGAGGAAACCCGGATCCTGATGTGTAAATCCGTTGTGATCCTGCTGCCATACATTAGAAGAAAGTATGTAGTTAAGTGAAGCTATCTTCTGTCTCCATGGGAGCTGTGAAGTAACTTTGAGCCACTTAGCGTGCTGTGAGAACATTGAGTCAACTATTCTGATGAAAGCCTCATAGCTTGCGAAGAAACCGTGACGTCCAGTGAGCAGATAGCCCTCCAGCCAACCCTCGCACATATGCTCAGAAAGCATAGAGTCCATAACACGACCGTCAGCGGCAAGGAACTCGTCGTTGTCGAGCTTGTCAGCGTTCCAATCTCTGTTTGTTGCCTCAAAGACCTTGCCAAGTCTGTTTGACATTGTTTCGTCAGGTCCGAAGATACGGAAGTTTCTGCTTTCTTCATTAAGCTTGAATATATCTCGTACAAATCCGCCAAGCTCTATCATATCCTGTGCTTCAACTGCACCGGGAGCAGGTACGTCGATACCGTATTTCCTGAAATCAGGAAGTCTGAGATCTCTCAGAAGAAGTCCGCCGTTGGCGTGTGGGTTAGCACCCATTCTTCTGTCGCCTGTAGGAGCAAGCTCTTCAAGCTCAGGGATAAGTCTGCCCTCTTCTGTGAAAAGCTTCTCAGGGTGATAGCTCTTGAGCCAATCCTCAAGCATTTTCAGATGCTCAGGAGCTTCCATTGTCATCGGTACCTGATGCGCTCTGAATGTACCCTCTATCTGCTTGCCGTCTACAACCTTCGGACCTGTCCAGCCCTTTGGTGAACGGAATATTATCATAGGCCACTTTGGTCTTTCAGTAACGCCGTTTTCTCTTGCGTTCTTCTGGATAGCCTTGATCTCCTCGATAACAGTGTCAAGAGTTTCAGCCATGAGCCTGTGCATCGTCATAGGATCGTCGCCCTCAACAAAGTATGGCTTCCAGCCGCAGCCCTCAAAGAAACTCTTTATCTCTTCATGAGAAATTCTTGAAAATACAGTTGGGTTTGATATTTTGTAGCCGTTAAGGTGAAGTATAGGAAGTACAGCACCGTCAGTCTTAGGATTCAGGAACTTGTTTGAGTGCCATGCTGTTGCAAGAGGGCCGGTTTCCGCCTCACCGTCGCCAACAACGCAAGTTGTGATAAGGTCAGGGTTGTCGAATACAGCGCCGAATGAGTGTGCAAGTGAATAACCAAGCTCGCCGCCCTCGTTTATAGAACCGGGTGTCTCAGGTGCAACGTGTGATGAGATTCCTCCTGGGAAAGAGAACTGCTTGAACAGCTTCTGCATACCCTCAACATCTCTTGAAATGTTAGGATATACCTCAGAATAAGAGCCTTCAAGATAGGTGTTTGCTACCATGAAGTTTCCTCCGTGACCAGGACCTGAAATATAAATCATGTCAAGGTCATATTTCTTGATGACTCTGTTAAGGTGAACATAGATAAAGTTCTGACCAGGTACAGTACCCCAGTGACCGACTATCTTTTTCTTGACGTGATCCATTGTGAGCGGCTCACGGAGAAGCGGATTGTCAAGCAGATAGAGCTGACCTGCCGAAAGATAGTTGGCAGCCTCCCAATACCTGTTCATTTTCTCCAAAAGCTCAGGAGAAATGTTCATTGTGTCTGACATTGCAATACCTCCATATATTTTGTCATAGTTCAAAAAAACGGTAAACGTTTTCACACAATAAAATTATATCACAGCCTATAATTTTTTTCAAGGCAAGAATATGAAACTAGCCGAAAATTTTATACTCCATTTATGATATTTCATATGCTATATAAAAACAGTGATAATAAAGACCTCTCCGCATATAGCAGAAAGGTCTGAGCTTGTCAAATATCCAAAATTTATAGTGGGCGACCTCAGGTCACCCCTCTGCACAAAACTTTAGATAAGCTGACAAATAAGTATTACGCAGAAGCTTGCAAGGCAGGCAAATGCCGCAACTATAATAAGGCTTTTTTCCTTGAATGCAAGCACGCAGGCTGTTATAAGTCCTGCTATGGAAGCCGCAAGGTTTCCCGTTGAGAATAGTATGGACGGGAACGTCATTGCTCCAAGCACAGCATATGGCACATAGTAAAGAAAGCTTTGCACAAATCTGTTTGTTATCTTGCCCTTGAATATCACCAACGGCAGGGCACGAATAAGATAGGTCACTCCTGCCATGATGAAAAGATAAATGAAGAAATCTCTTATACTCAGCATTGACCGTCCTCCTCATTTTTCACAGGCATGAGAGCCGCCATTATCCCTGCGGAAAGAACGGTGCAGATTATTATGGAAAATCCTCCTGATACCTTATTAAGAATAGGCAGCCAATTGAAACAACAGCTAAGAAGAGCCGCAAATATCGCCGCCATTGCAATGCCCTTGTTTTTCTTTGCAGGCGGTATTATTATTGCAAGGAACATTCCGTATATTGCAATGCTAAGTGCGCTTATGACTATCTCAGGAAGTATTTTTCCTGCCGCCGCACCTATAAGAGTCCCCAGCGACCAGCCTGCTACAGGTAAAGCGATAAGCCCATACATATACTGCCTTGAAACTTCCCCTATATTTCCCATTGCCATGACAAATATCTCGTCTGTCACTCCGAAGCCTACCAGCCAGCGGTGTATTCCCGACAGTGATTTGTCAGCTTTCTGTGAAAGAGATATGGACATAAGTGCATATCTCAGGTTGATTATAAACTGAGCACAAGCCATTTCTATCCAGAAACCGCCCCCCGACAGCATAATGTCAAGTCCTGCGAACTGACCTGCCGAGGTCACGTTGCAAATAGAGATAAGCACAGTTTCCCACCAGCTCAGACCGCCTTTTACGCCTTGAAGTCCGAATGTAAAAGATACCGAAAGATACCCCAAAGCAATAGGTATGCCGTCTTTAAGACCTTTTTTGAAACCACTCATAAATCATTCCGCCAAAGCGGAGTTCCCCCTCAAATCAAAAATTATCTATCCTGCACTGACATGACGCCATTGTAACAAGTGCCGCCTTGTGGCTTTCCTCTGTTACTCCTGCGCAGCGTTTGCGTCAACTATGACCTCGCATTCAGGACAAAAAGCTTTTATTAGCAAAGCGTTTGATACCACGCAAATGTCTGTGCAAAGTCCGCAAAGCTCTATCTCGTCCCCTGCCTTTGCTATCTCAGCAAGGTGTTGTGCAAGCTCAGCCGAGCCAAATGTGCTTTTTTCATAGACCTCTGCGCTTCCACCGATAGCCTCAGCTACCTGAGTCTCAGGCTGCAACCCTCGGTGCCTTTTATGCAATGTTCCACAGGGAGCTTTTTTCCCTCAGGCGTTTCAAGATAATCCTTGAAGTGCGTGTCAAGGGTCATGAATACAGTGCTGCCCTGAGCCTTGTAACTGCGTATTTTTTCACAGACAGCAGGAACGATCTTTTCTGCTGTCTGTGAACCAAGACTGCCCGTGACAAAATCATTCTGCATATCAACAACTATAAGATATCTCATATTCTATTTACTCCTTTCTCTCACGACGAAAACGTTTTGACAGGTAAGAACTGACATATTGTTTTATTAGTCCATAAAGTAACATTATAACTCTAAAATATGAATTTTTCAACGTGTGCATAAAATGGGCAAAAAAAATGCTGAGCAACGGTGCTCAGCAGAAAATAAAATAAAAAAACTATGTGTAGAACAAAAGAAAGGAGACAACAAAACGGATGTTAAATCAAACAAATTATGTTCAATATCCTTAACATCAATTAAATTATAACCTCTTTTGTAGCGATAGTCAAGAAAAAGTTGCAAAGAACTTGTTAATTTTCTGAAAATTCGGGATTTTGCACAAATATTTCGTTGACATTATGCTAACAGTGACATCTGCGTGAGGTCTGAAGTTAAATCGACTTAAAAAAGTAAAATATCTTATCCATTTTTAGCGCCTGTGATGTTCAAATTTTAATGTTTAAAACAAAAAAATAAGGTCATGACAGCAGGAAAGAGAGCCGATTTTAGAATATGCAGCAGGCAAACCCGTGATAAAATGCTGCCCTCTGAAACAAGCTCCCTCTCCTGCCGTCATGACCTGCAGGGGACTACTGCTCGGTGACAAGTCTGTTGTCTTTGAAAAACAGTGAAATGCACCAGATAGCCGAAATAGCTACCAAAACGTAGATGATCCTGCTTAGTATCGCTGCAGCGCCTCCGAAAAGAAATGCCACAAGGTCGAACTGGAAAATGCCCACAAGCCCCCAGTTTATGCCGCCTATTATGAGAAGCAGCAGTGCGATCCTATCTATCATGAGAAACTCCTCCTTTGATTGTTTAAGATATAGAGCAGTCCGTCTGTCAGCGGGCTGTTGATTGTAGTATTGTCATATTTTTTTGGATTATTCATTGAACGTTTGGTAAAAAACTACTAAAAAACACATCGAAAATTCTATATAAAAATCTGCGTTTTGTACTAGACAAAAGCGACGGGCTATGTTATAATAATTGTATGTTAATCGTTTAAGTAAAAATGTATGGTAAAGCGGGAGGCAGATCATCGCTTTGCACTATGGGGGCGTTACTTTTTTGAATAATATAGACCTTAAATTCATGTTTAAAGATACGGAATGTGTCAGAATGCAGTCGGGAAAGTATTCCTGCGTTATCGCACCAAAACTTGGTGCTGCTGTGCTGAGGCTTCGTGACGAGGAAAACGGCATAGAGATGTTCAGATATCGTGATGACTGCACTCTCAAGACTATAAATAAGGCGAGAGAGATATGGGGACTGCCTACTCTTTTCTTGCCTAATCGCTTTGATAAGGGCATTATAAAGACCTCTGACGCAGTGTATCAAATGCCTGTAAATGAGAAAAAGCTTGATAATTTTATCCATGGCTGGGTGCATAAGAGAGAACACGAAATAGAGTGTTATTCAACACAGGATAAAAAAGCTGTGCTTGTTACTTCTTATACCTTTGACAAGAATGACGAGATGTATTCTTATTTTCCGGTGGATTTTAAAATATCTTATACGTTTACGCTGTCTGAAAACGGTCTTTTGCAGGAGATATACCTGACAAACAACAGCGACAAGGCTCTGCCTGTTTCTATATGTACTCATACCTGCCTTAACGCACCAATGTGCGACGGCGGCAGGGAGGAATCAATGAGAATGTGCGTGCCGATAATCGAAAAGTGCGAGCTTGACAAGAGATGTCTGCCAACAGAAAAGCTTTTGCCTCTTAAAAAGAAAGACCTTGAATATAAAGAGGGTACAAAAATGCCTACCCTGCATAATATCTCAAACGATATGTACACCGCAGGCATGAACAAGCTTGACGGTAAGGACTTCTATGGCTCTTATGTTGTGGATACTGACAATGGTCATAAGGTTTGCAACGAGGTGTCAAAAGAATTTAAGTTCTGGAATATGTGGAACGATAAGGGCAATAAAGGATATTTCTGCCCTGAACCAATGACAGCTATGATAAACTCTCCTAATCTCAGCCTGCCTAACGAAGTGAGCGGATATGAGGAGATAACAAAGGGTCACACATTCAAGTGCTGGCAGAGATTCTTTACTGAATAATAGAAAATGCAGTAGGGGTGAACTGAGGTCACCTGTTGATATATGCATTTGTATGGGTTATAATTAAGAAATTAATTAACAATAGATAAAATACGAAAGGTGGAAATTATTGATGAAATTTGGCCATTTTGATGACGTGAAAAAGGAATATGTCATCAGCAATCCAAGAACGCCATATCCATGGATAAACTATCTTGGCACGCAGGAGTTCTTCTCACTTATCTCCAACACAGCAGGAGGCTATTCCTTCTATAAGGACGCAAGATTGAGAAGAATAACTCGTTACCGTTACAACAACGTGCCTATCGACATGGGCGGAAGATATTTCTATATCAAAGACGGCGAAACTATCTGGAATCCGGGCTGGTCACCGGTAAAGACAGAGCTTGACGCTTATGAGTGCCGTCATGGTATGGGCTATACTATCATCACAGGTAAGAAGAACGGACTTAAGGCTGAGGCTACATTCTTTGTTCCTCAGAACTATAACGGCGAAGTTCAGCAGGTAGTTCTCACAAACGAGAGCAATGAAGAAAAAACATTCTCATTCTTCTCATTTGCAGAGTGGTGTCTTTGGGACGCTCAGGACGACTGCACAAACTTCCAGAGAAACTTCAGCACAGGCCGTGTTGAGGTAGTAGGTTCAACTATCTATCACAAGACAGAATACAGAGACAGAAGAGATCACTTTGCATTCTATACAGTAAATGACGAGATAGACGGCTATGATACAGACAGAGATTCATTTATCGGTCTTTATAACGGCTTCCATAACCCACAGGCTGTTGAAGCAGGCAAGGCTAACAACTCATTTGCAGACGGCTGGTCACCTATCGCTTCACACTACAAGAAGATAACACTTGCTCCGGGCGAGTCAAAGACGCTTGTATTTATCCTCGGCTATGTTGAAATGCCTGTTGACAAGAAATTCGAGGCTGACGGCGTTACTATCAATAAGGAAAAGGCTCTCGCAATGATCGAGCAGTATAACACTCCTGAAAAGGTAGCCGCAGGTCTTGAAGAACTCAAGGCAACTTGGGACAGACTTCTCAGCGTTATCAATGTTGACACACCTGATGACAAGGTAAACAGAATGGTAAATATCTGGAACCAGTATCAGTGCATGGTAACATTCAACCTTTCACGTTCCGCATCATATTTCGAGAGCGGTATCGGCAGAGGAATGGGCTTCAGAGATTCAAACCAGGATATCCTCGGCTTCGTTCATCAGATACCGGACCGTGCAAGACAGCGTATCATCGACATCGCTTCTACACAGCTTCCTGACGGCGGCTGCTATCATCAGTATCAGCCTCTTACAAAGAAGGGCAACTCTGATATCGGCGGCGACTTCTCAGACGACCCACTGTGATGATCCTCTCAGTTTCCGCATACATCAAGGAAACAGGCGACTGGTCTATCCTTGACGAAATGGTACCATACGATAATGACGAGTCAAAGGCTAAGCCAATGCTCGATCACCTTAAGGTATCATTCTATCACGTTGTAAATAACCTCGGTCCTCACGGTCTGCCACTTGCAATGAGAGCTGACTGGAACGATTGTATCAACCTTTCATGCTATTCTGACACTCCGGGCGAGAGCTTCCAGACTTATACAAATCCTAAGTTCGCAGCTGAGGGCGGTTACTCGAAGGTAGCTGAGTCTGTAATGGTGGCAACACTCTTTACATACACAGGTCCTAACTATGTGTCTATCCTCAAGCACCTTGGCAAGGACGATGAGGCTGCCGCAGCACAGGCTGAGATAGACAAGATGAAGAAGAACGTTATGGAATCTGCATTTGACGGCGATTGGTTCCTGAGAGCTTACGATTCCACAGGCGCAAAAATGGGTTCTAAGGAATGTGAAGAGGGCAAGATATTCATTGAACCTCAGGGCTTCGCAGTTATGTCTGAAATAGGCAAGGACGAGGGCGCTGACATCAAGACACTTGATTCTATCGACAAGTACCTCAATACAAAGTATGGTCTTGTTCTTAACAACCCTGCATACTCAAAGTATTATATCCAGTATGGTGAGATATCCACATATCCGGGCGGATATAAGGAGAATGCCGGTATCTTCACACACAACAATGCTTGGATAATCTGCGCAGAAGCATATGCAGGCAGAGGCGACAAGGCGTTCGAGTATTACAGCAAGATAGCTCCTGCATTCAACGAGGAGATATCTGATCTTCATAAGACAGAGCCTTATGTATACGGTCAGATGATAGCTGGTAAGGACGCAAGCAGATTCGGCGAGGGCAAGAATAGCTGGCTTACAGGTACAGCCGCATGGAACATGGTAGCTATCTCACAGTACATTCTCGGAGTACAGGCTGACTTTGACGGCTTGAAGATAGATCCATCTATCCCTCACGAGTGGGACGGCATGACAGCAACACGTCAGTACAGAGGTGCAACATACAACATCATTGTTAAGAACCCTGACCACGTTTGCAAGGGCGTAAAGAGCGTAACTGTTGACGGCAAGGCAGTAGAGGGCAATGTTCTCCCTGTAGCTGAAAATGGTGCAACAGTAAATGTTGAGGTCGTAATGGGCTAAGCAATACAAATTTTAAAGGCGAGATTATGTTTTTTTGGAAAGACAAAGAAAAAAATAAACCAACTACAATTGAGCATCCTGTATTAGGAACTTTGATTAAAAAAACAGATTGGTACACAAAGAAGAGCTTTATCATTACATTATGGGATAAAACTTTTGACCTGTATCTATGTATATACTCAAATCAAAAAGATGCTGTAATTTCATTTGAACAAGAAGAAGCAATCAGATATTATCTTAATAATCAGATTCAAATCGAACGAGATATTCAAAAAATGTTGTTGAATTTTTTTCACACTTCAGATTGTTCTTTGATTGAAAAGAGTATACAAATTGAAGGATTGAATTTTACAAGGAATGGAGCTATCAGCATTGGTTTAATAGCTGATTTTTCTGATGAGTTTCTTGAAAAACATATTGGAGAAGATGTTATTTTTACAGATTCTTTTGGGATGTCAGTTTATCCGATTAAGGCGGTGCTTCCAAATGAGAAAGTATATTACAACTTCAATAATAAATACGAAGGAGACCAGCTTTAATATGAATGTGTTTGACAGCATAATTACTGGACTTAACGAGGCAGTTGACTACGAAAAAGGTAAAATTTCTGCTAAAAAACAACTCTTAGAATAGAGCCTTTGCCTGATATATCTGCTGAAGATATAAAAGCGATCCGAAAAAAGCTGGGATTTACGCAGGCGGTATTTGCCGCGGTGATCGGAGTTTCGACAAAAACTGTTGAGGCGTGGGAAACAGGTACGAACCAGCCTATCGGTCCTGCACGCAGAATGATCTCACTCATTCAGTTTGACCCAGAAATTCTGCAAAGCTACCATATCGTAAATGAAAATGTTATTTAACTATGACCGCAGTTCTTTGAGGACTGCGGATCTTTTTATCCCGTCACATCAAAGACCTTTTTGATGTGTTCAACACAAAAAAGCCGCCCACCAGCGTGGACGGCTTTTGTCATATGCGAATTATTCCTGCGGCCCCATTACTTTGACCATAACGGCTTTCTGTGCATGAAGTCTGTTTTCAGCTTCCTCGAATATCTCATTTGCGTGAGCCTCGAATACCTTTTCGGTTATCTCCTCCTCACGGTGAGCAGGCAGACAGTGCTGTACCATTGCGTCAGCCTTTGCAACAGCCATGATATCGTCATTTATCTGATAGCCCTTGAATGCGACTCTTTCTCTTCTCAGTCTCAGCTTCCTCGCCCATTGAAGTCCAAACGTCTGTGAAAAGTACGTCAGCGTCCTTTGCAGCCTCAAGAGGAACGTCTGTCATTGAGAACTTGTCGCCGTAGCCCTTAGCAAATTCAAGAACCTCAGCAGCAGGCTGATAATCCTTAGGGCAAGCGATAGAAACTTCCATGCCTACCTTAAGTCCACCAACGATAAGTGAGTTTGCCATGTTGTTGCCGTCGCCTATGTAGCACATTTTCAGACCCTCGAAGCGTCCCTTGAACTCTCTGATAGTCATAAGGTCAGCAAGCACCTGACAAGGGTGGCAGAAGTCTGTCAGACCGTTTATTATTGGTATAGAGCCATATTTAGCAAGATCCTCAACCTCTTTCTGCTCGAAAGTACGGATCATGATGCCGTCAAGGTAACGTGAAAGAACACGGGCTGTGTCCTGAACAGGCTCGCCTCTGCCTATCTGTAGGTCACGGTTTGAAAGGAAAAGTGCCTGACCGCCAAGCTGATACATACCTGTTTCAAAAGAAACTCTTGTACGGGTAGAGGACTTCTGGAATATCATTCCGAGAGTTTTGCCTTTAAGAATGTGATGCTCGATACCGTTTTTGTTTTCGTATTTGAGCTGGTCTGCAAGATTGAGAATGTCGAGAATTTCCTCCTTGGAAAGGTCGAGCATTTTAAGTAAATGTTTCATAATATTTCCTCCGTAATTTGATTTTTATTTGGTATTGCGTATCAAACGGGCGAACACTGTTCGCACCTGCACACTTTGTTATTTCTCATCAAGGACTTTTTTCAGTATAGCAAGTCCCTTGTCTATCTGCTCATATGAGATATTCAGCGGCGGCAAAAATCTCAGCTTGTCCTTTGCTGTGAGAATAAGCAGTCCGTTTTCAAAGCACTTGTTAAGCACATCAGCGGCTTTTTTGGTTTTGAGCCTTACGCCTATCATAAGACCAAGTCCGTCAACGCCCTCAACTTCGTCTATTTCTGCAAGCTTTACTCTGAAATACTCGCCCTTTTTGCGAACTTCTTCAAGAAACTCAGGTTTTGTCACCTTGTCAAGAACTGCGTTTCCGCCTGCGCAGGAAATAGGATTTCCACCAAACGTTGAGCCGTGTGTACCCTTGCCAAGCACCTCACTGCACTTCTTGTTAGCAAGGCACACGCCTATTGGAACACCGCCTGCAAGACCCTTTGCAAGTGTGGTTATGTCAGGCTTTACGTTGTAAAGCTCAGATGTGAGGAGCTTGCCGGTTCTGCCAACGCCTGTCTGTACCTCGTCTGCGATAGTGAGGATATCCCTCTTTGCACACTCAAGCATGATAGTGTTCACAAAGCTCTGCTGAAGAGGTATAACACCGCCCTCGCCCTGAACAAACTCGAACATTACAGCGCAAACCTTGTTGTCAAGCTTGTTGAGCTTGTCCATAAGATCGTCAATATCATTAGCGATAACATTTTCAAATCCACCAACGAACGGGAAGAAGTAGTTGTGGAAAACCTCCTGACCTGTTGCAGAAAGAGTGCAAAGCGTTCTGCCGTGGAAGCTGTTTACAAGGGTGATGATGATATTTCTCTCAGCGTCCTTGCCGTATTTGTCAAAGCTGTATTTTCTTGCAAGCTTGATAGCGCACTCGTTAGCCTCTGCGCCCGAGTTGCCGAAGAACATTTTCTCATAGCCTGTTGCCTCGCAAAGTCTTTTTGCAAAGTCAGCCTGTACCTTTGTGTAATAGTAGTTTGAGGTGTGCTGTATCTTGTGTGCCTGATTGCAGATAGCGTTCACCCAATCCTCGTCGCAGTAGCCAAGGCTGTTTGTGCCGATACCGGAGCCGAAGTCGATATACTCTTTTCCGTCCTCGCCCACAGCCGTCTGACCATGACCGCTTTCCATAACAAGACCTATTCTGCCATAGGTCTGCATAACGTGTTCGTTGAACTGTTCTATGGTGTTCATTTTTATCACTCTTTTCAATATGTATTGATATTTTATATAAACTGTGTACCGATACCCTCATTGGATAGCAGCTCGATAAGTATCGAGTGCGGTACTCTGCCGTCAATGATAGTGGTCTTTTTAACGCCACGTCTTACGGCTTCAACACAGCAGTCTATCTTTGGTATCATTCCGCCGCTTATGATGCCTTTCTTTTTGAGATAAGGCACATCGCTGACGTTTACCTGTGGGATAAGAGTAGAATCATCGTCCTTGTCCTCCAGCAGACCAACTATATCTGTCATAAGGATAAGCTTTTCCGCTCTCAGACAAGAAGCGATTCTCGCCGCCGCAGTGTCAGCATTGATATTGTAAGACTGTCCGTCCTCGCCAACGCCAACTGTGGAGATTATAGGAACATAACCGTTGTTCAGTGCGTCAACTATAGGCTTTGTCGTCACCTTTTTGATGTCGCCCACAAAACCAAGGTCTACCTCGCTGTCAAGCTTCTGCGCAAGTATCATCTGACCGTCACAGCCGCAAAGACCGAGAGCCTTTCCGCCATGAAGCTGCAAAGCACACACAAGCTCCTTGTTTACCTTGCCGCAAAGCACCATTTTAACGATATCTATAGTTTCAGCGTCAGTGTATCTCAGACCGTTTATGAACTTGCTTTCGATGCCGACTCTTTTGAGCATTGCGTTTATCTCAGGCCACCGCCATGAACAAGAACTACCTTTATGCCTACCTCGCTTAGAAGCACGATATCGCTCATAACAGCTTCTTTAAGCTCAGCGTTTGTCATAGCGTTGCCGCCGTATTTTACAACGACTATCTTGTCGTGGTATTTCTGAATGTGTGGCAGAGCGTCAATAAGTATCTGACTTCTGATTTTATTGCTTATGTCCATTTCTCATTCTTCTTTCCTATACTGATTTTATGTCTTAGCTTCTGTAATCGCCGTTTATCTTAACATAATCATATGTAAGGTCACAGCCCCATGCAGTGGCAGTGCCGTTGCCGTCGCCGATAGAAACGCTTATTGTGATCTCGTCCTCAAGAAGAACGGTCTTAGCCACTTCCTCAGAGAACTCTATGCCTGCGCCGTTGTGGCAAACGTGTATCTCTCCTGCCTTTGATGACAGTGAAACGTCTACCTTGTTTATGTCAAAATCAGCTTCAGCGTATCCAACAGCACAGAGTATCCTGCCCCAGTTAGCGTCAGCACCGAACATTGCACACTTGAAAAGCGGCGAGCATATAACGTTCTTTGCAACGATTATAGCGGTGTCAAGGTCTTTTGCACCTGTTACAGTACATTCAAGGAGCTTAGTTGCACCCTCACCGTCCTTTGCGAGCATCTTAGTAATGTTCATCATGACGATATAAAGAGCTTTTTTGAACACCTCGTAGCTCTCACCCTCGGCTGTTATCTCAGGGTTTCCTGCAAGTCCGTTAGCCATAACAGCACAGGTATCATTCGTTGACTGGTCACCGTCAACAGACAGGCAGTTATATGTTATCTTCACTATCTCAGTGAGTGCCTTTTTGAGCATTTCAGAGGATACAGCGCAGTCTGTAGTGATAACATTAAGGGTAGTCGCCATGTTAGGGTGTATCATACCGCTGCCCTTGCCCATGCCGCCAACGTGGCAGATCTTGCCGTCCAGCTCAAACTCAACAGCCACTTCCTTTTTCACTGTATCAGTAGTCATGATAGCAATAGCGGCTTTTTCGTTGCCCTCATAGGAAAGTCCCTCATAAAGCTCGTCTATCTTAGCTTCGATAGGTTCAAGAGGGAGTATCTGACCGATAACGCCTGTCTGAGCGATAAGAATTTCCTCAGGCTTAACACCCATTTTCTCGGCTGTCATTTCGCACATTTTGTAAGCCTTTTCCTCACCGTCAGCGTTGCAGGTGTTAGCGTTTTTGGAGTTAAGGATAAAGCCCTTAGCCTTGCCACCTGTTTTAGCAAGATTTTTCTGAGAAACAGTAACAGGAGCACCCTTGACCTTATTCTGAGTAAAAACGCCGGCGGCTGAACACATAACGTCAGACTCCACAAGGCAGAGGTCAGGCTTTTTTGTAGGGTTTTCCTTTATGCCGCAATAAAGACCGTTAGCCTTAAAGCCCTTTGCAGCACACACGCCGCCGTCTACATACTTATAGCCGTCGAAATTTTTCTTTGATATCTCTTTCATATTCAAAACTCCTTACAAAATTTTCACACTAATTAGATCAGGACAGATTTTTTCTATTAATTATTTCTGTAGGGGCGAACAGCGTTCGCCCGCTTATTTTTTCCGCACTTTTATATTCGCACTCATTGGTCGGGAATTGCTCTCCTTTGTGGGGGAGCTTATTGTCGCCGTTGGCGAGTCATTTGAAGACGCTTCGCTGTTCAAATGACAAAAGCGGCGGAGTTTTGTTGGTTTTTAGGCTTGGTTGAGAAATTTTACTTTGGTTTGTTTTATTTTTTTGTCCGCCGCTTTTTTTAGACCGTACTTTTGTGGAGGGGGCTCTGCCCCCTGTTGGGTTTGATTTTGCTTTTGGCTTTATTTTGCCCCCGCTGGGGCTGCTCGCCCCCGTCCCTCGGCAGGGCTAACGCCGCCCTGCACCGGCGATTTTTTGTGCGGTGCTTTTGGTTTGTTTTTTGCTTTTTTGTTATTCCAACCCTGTTGCTTCGTTTATACCCAACATTATATTCATATTCTGTATTGCTGCGCCGCTTGCGCCTTTTCCAAGGTTATCAAATCTCGACATAAGCAAGATCTGATCTTCATTTCCGCAGACAAATATCTGCATATTATTTGTTCCTGCCAATGTATTCGCTGCGATAAATCCGTCAGGAAGCGTTTTTGTTCCGCCAAGCTCCATTACCTTAACGAAATGCTGACCTAGATAATGCTCCGCCATTATTTCATGGATATTCTCAGGTGTATATTTCTTTGTCAAACATCTTGTCACCAGCGGCACAGAAACAACCATACCATTATAATAGTCGTCCACTATCGGATTGAACATAGGCTTATATTTAAGTCCGCACACCGCCTGCATTTCAGGGATATGCTTGTGCTTCTGCCCCAGTGCATACTGACGTGGAGAATACATTTCCTTTGTTTTATTTTCGCTCTCCATAGCGGCTATCATTTTCTTTCCGCCGCCGCTGTAGCCTGAAACTGCGTGGCAGGTAACAGGATAATCCTCAGGAAGCACTCCTGCCTTTACGAGAGGATAAACAAGGCTTATAAAGCCGCTTGCATAACAGCCTGGATTTGCAACTCTTTTTGAATTGCGGATATTCTCTCTATGCTTTTCGGAAAGCTCAGGGAAACCATAGTCCCATGCAGGGTTTGTTCTGTGGGCGGTAGAAGCGTCGATTATCCTGACATCAGGGTTTGTGCAAAGTGAAGCCGCCTCCATTGCCGCTGCGTCAGGCAGGCATAGAAAAGTGATATCCGATGAGTTTATCATCTTTGCTCTCTCGTTCACGTCCTTGCGCTTTTCCTCGTCAATGAGCATTATCTCAACGTCATTTCTGTTCTGAAAACGCTCATATATCTGAAGTCCCGTTGTTCCCTCTTTGCCGTCAATAAAAACTCTTGTTTTCATTTTTCTTCATATCCTTTTATAAAACTTTATGATTTTGTCTGTCAATAATCTGTATGCTCATGCAAACGCAAACTTTTGTAGGGGCGAACAGTGTTCGCCCGTTTGGCTGACAGCTCTTTAGCCGTCCGCATACTTTTAATTATCGTCCAAAATGTTCTTGTATTCAGGTTCTTTTTTCAGCTTTTTACGCTTTTTATCTTCCTTTGCGGCATTTATTGCGTCCTTGTCCGCAAAGCAGTTTCCAAGACCTGCGGCGAAGCCTGCGGTCAACACAGTGAGCACGATAAAGTTCGGCACTACCGACCTTGCTTCCTCCACAAAGATATATTCTATCACCGAAACCGCTATCATCACAGGCGCAACATACCATTTCAAGCCGTAGTTCTTAGCGTGTCGGTAGCAAGCCCACCATGTACACACAGGGTACACCACCGTAAATCCCACCGCAAACAGCGGATATATCACAAAAAGCTTAGCCGTAAAAAGCCACATTATAACTGTCGCAAGCTCCCACAGCACAAGATATAGCAGTGCCGCCTTAACAGGGGAGCGGTGTTTATCAAAGCTTATTTCTGACATATTCTATCTGAACTTTTACAGACTCAGGCGCAGGACCGCCTGCCGCTTTTCTCTGCATTACGCAGGTGTCAAGGCTGATAGCGTCATAAACGTCCTCGTCAAAGTTGTCAGTAAGCTTCTTGTACTCCTCCAATGGGAGAGTTTCAAGTGTACAGCCCTTTTCAATGCAGGTGTGAACGAGAGTGCCTGTTATCTTGTAAGCGTCCCTGAAAGGCATACCCTTTTTAACAAGATAGTCAGCGCAGTCAGTAGCATTGATAAAGCCCTTGGCTGCGGCGTTTCTCATGTTCTCAGGGATAACTCTCATTGTGGCAAGCATCGGATCGAAGGTTTTAAGACAAAGCTTAACAGTGTCAATAGCGTCAAAGATAGCTTCCTTGTCCTCCTGCATATCCTTGTTGTATGCAAGCGGCAGACCCTTCATCATTACGAGCAGTGTGTTAAGGTCGCCGTAAACTCTTCCTGTCTTTCCTCTTATAAGCTCAGTAACATCAGGGTTTTTCTTCTGCGGCATGATAGACGAGCCTGTTGCATAAGCGTCGTCAAGCTCGATAAATTTGAACTCCCATGAGCACCAAAGTATTATCTCCTCAGAAAATCTTGAAAGGTGCATCATAAGCAGTGAGATAGCCGAGCAAAGCTCGATGCAGAAATCTCTGTCTGAAACGCCGTCGAGTGAGTTCTGTGTTATCTCGTCAAAGCCAAGCAGGTCGCAAACTCTCTGTCTGTTTATAGGGTAAGTTGTGGAAGCCAGCGCACCGCTTCCCAAAGGCATGATGTTCGTTCTCTTGTAGCTGTCCTCAAGTCTTGAAATATCTCTCAGAAGCATATTTGCATACGCCACAAGGTGGTGAGCAAATGTGATAGGCTGTGCCCTTTGAAGATGAGTATATCCCGGCATAACAGTTGTGAGATTTTTCTCTGCAATGTCAAGGATAGTGTGTTCAAGCTTTTTCACAAGCTCGATTATCTCTTTCGTTTCGGCTCTGAGTATCATTCTCACGTCAAGTGCAACCTGATCGTTTCTTGATCTTGCCGTATGAAGCCTCTTGCCTGTGTCACCGAGCCTTTTTGTAAGCTCAGCCTCAACAAACATATGAACGTCCTCTGCAGTAGGGTCGAACTGTAATTTGCCCTCGTCGATATCCGCAAGAATACCCTTAAGTCCCTGGACTATTTTTTCGCTTTCGTGCTTTTCGATTATACCGCACTCGCCCAGCATTGTGGCGTGTGCCATAGAACCCTCTATATCATAGCGGTACATTCTTGCGTCAAAGGAAATAGATGAATTGAAATCATTGACTCTTTCGTCAACTTCCTTTGTAAATCTTCCTGCCCACATTTTTCCTGCCATTTTAAAACCGTCCTTTATGTTTATTTCAAGTTATCAAATATAAAAAATGTATGGGCAAAATGACCCCAAAGGATCATCCTGCCCCAATACATTTCAATAAGTGCGGATCACATTTCCTTTTCGTGCTGTTCAAGCAGCTTCTGGATATCCACGCCGTTGATCTTCAGACCGTCTATCTTGCAATCGTTTATCTCAACGTTTGTAAGGTCACAGTGAATGAACTGTGAGTTCTTAAGATCAGGATTTTTAAACTCAACATTGTTCATGATAGAGCAGCCAAATCTCGAGTTGCTGAGATTTACGCCCAAGAACTTTGTGTTTACCATATACATATCTGCAAAGTCGCTTTCTTTCATGCTGACGTTGTTGAAATGTGTCTCATCCATATTAACGTCATCGAAAACGGCTTCCTTAAGATTTACGTTCGAGAACTTTGCTCCGCCGAGGTTTACGTCCTCAAAAGAGGAGTTCGGCAGGCTGTCATAAGAGATCTCGACCTTCTTGTCTATTGCAGGCTCAAAAATGCTGTTGTTATCTGACATATCAAAACCTCCGTGAAAAATATTATACAAACTTTTTAAGGTTATACACCTTTATGCTCTGTGAAACAGAACGTCGCTATTAGTCCTTCTTAGCGTTTCTCTTCTGCTCGAGTTTAGCTCTTACCTTGATAGGCAGACCGAAGAGGTTGATGAATCCTGCTGAATCAGCCTGATTGTAAACATTGTCCTCATCGAATGTAGCAACTTCTTCATCATAAAGTGTGTATGGAGATGTTACACCTGCGTTTATCATGTTGCCCTTGTAAAGCTTCAGCTTAACGTCGCCTGTAACAGTCTTCTGTGTTTCTGTAACAAATGCGCTCATAGCCTCACGAAGAGGAGTGAACCACTGACCATTGTAAACAATGTCAGCAAACTTGATTGAAAGATACTGCTTAACTCTTGCAGTTTCCTTGTCAAGTGTGATAGTTTCAAGAACTTCATGAGCCTTGTAAAGGATAGCTCCACCCGGTGTTTCATAAACACCTCTTGACTTCATACCAACAAGTCTGTTCTCAACAAGGTCAGCAAGACCGATACCGTTTGCACCGCCAAGCTCGTTAAGCTTTGTAACAAGCTCCTTGCCGTTCATCTCAACGCCGTCAACTGCTGTTGGGATACCCTTTTCAAAGTGGATAGTTACATAAGTTGGCTTGTCAGGAGCATGATAGGTGAAACGCCCATTTCAAGGAAGCCCGGCTTCTCATACTGTGGCTCGTTTGCAGGATCTTCAAGATCCAGACCTTCGTGTGAAAGGTGCCAAAGGTTCTTGTCCTTTGAGTAGTTTGTTTCTCTGTTTATCTTCAGAGGAATGTTGTGTGCCTCAGCATACTCGATCTCCTGCTCTCTTGACTTAAGATCCCAAATTCTCCAAGGAGCGATTATCTGCATATCAGGAGCGAAAGCTTGATAGCAAGCTCAAATCTAACCTGGTCGTTACCCTTACCTGTGCAACCGTGGCATATAGCGTCAGCGCCCTCTTTGATAGCGATCTCAGCTATTCTCTTTGCAATAATTGGACGAGCAAATGAAGTGCCGAGGAGGTACTGGTTTTCATAAACAGCGCCAGCCTGTACTGTTGGATATACATAATCCTCGATGAACTCTTCTGTAAGGTCCTCGATATAGAGCTTAGAAGCGCCTGTCTTGATAGCCTTTTCCTCAAGACCGTCAAGCTCTGTGCCCTGACCAACGTTTCCTGAAACAGCGATTACTTCGCAGTTGTTGTAGTTTTCCTTGAGCCACGGAATGATGATAGATGTATCAAGTCCGCCGGAATATGCAAGGACAACCTTTTTGATCTCTTTTGCCATAACAAAATTCCTCCATTGTATGTAGTAAGTATGTTTGTATAATATTTTCACGGCTCTCATGCCGATAAAATTATTATACACCTTTATACAGCATTGTCAAGTGCTTTTGCATAAAAATTTTATATTTATACACATTTTAAGGCTTTTTAATGTATATTTTTAGACAATATACAATTTATTCTGTAT